>CAZDGY010000218.1:0-8792 GCA_964504685.1 uncultured Kofleriaceae bacterium
TTCCGATCTGCTTTGGCTTCCTCGAGGAAGCCAAAGCCCCAGAGCTCGTGGATTCGCCGGTGCATGCGCGCGATGTACAGCGCGTACGGATGGGCGCGTGTCTTCAACGCGGTCTGATTGCCGGTGCGAACGTCTGGGACGAAGTTCTCGAGCGAGCTCTTGACCGCGTCGAGCTTTGCTTGCCAACGGCCCTTCTTGCTCGACATCTTGCGCGCCGAGACCTGGCGCTCCTCGTCCATCGCCTCTTTGCCCATCAAGCGCTCGTAGTCGTTGAACGCCATGTTCGAGTTGATGCCGGGTAAGCCCGACTTGCCGATCTTGCGGCCGTCGTGCGCTTGGTCGGTGATCGTGCCGCGACCGCCGATGCCGCGCATCGACAGCACGCCCGGCGTGTTGTCGCCGGTGCCGTTGTCGCCATTCTGGCCGCCATCGCCGCGGATCTCGCCCTTCGCGACGTCGTCCTTGCCGGAGTGGTCGGTTGCCTTCAGGTGCTTGTCGGTCGTCGCTTTCGCATCCTCGAGTTGGCGAATCTTGTCGTCCGGGCCGCCGATGTCTTTGCTGGTGTGATCGTCGCTCTCGCGCGACGCCTCGGCTTGGCCATCGGATTCTTTGTCGAGGTTCGTCTTCGTCGCGCGCGTTTCTTCGGCGACGTCGCGGTTCTTGTCGCTGAGGAACTTCGCGTCGTCGGGAGCCTTGTCGACGATGTGCTTGTCCGCGACCTCGACCGCGGTCATGTTCGGCGGCGGCTGCTGCGGCGGCGGTTGTTTCTTCTGCTCGGGTGGCGGAGGCGCCGGCGGCGGGATGACCGGCGGCGGCACTTTCGGCGGCGGCGCGATCGCGACCTGCAGCTCTTTTTCCTGCAGCTTCTCGGCGTCGATCGGCCGCGGCGGTGGCGGCGGCGTCAGCGGCTTGATCACCTTGTCGAACGCCTCGTCGAGCGCGACGTCGACGTGGTCGGGCTCCTTCGGGAACTCGATCGCGACGTCGGTATCGGTGGTGATCGTGAGCCGGCATTCACTCGTGTCGCCAGCGGCAGCGGCGGTCATCGCGTCGCCTTCGAGACAATGCGCGAGCGGGTCGCCGAGCCACGGTTGGAGCGCACTCGGCGTGCGCATCGGGTACTGGCGATAGCCGCCGAACAGCCAGCCGTCGGCCTTGATCGCGGTCAGCGTGATCTTCGTGCCCGGCTCGACCGCGACATCGCAGCGCGGATCCGAGCAGCGAACGAGCGTCTCGGAATCGCCGTCGCGGGTGACCAGCACCTGACCGTGCGCAGGCAGGTATGCGACCGCGAGCGCGGTGTCTTCGTGCGCTTTGAGATCGATCCGCTTGGTCCACTGCCTGCCGTCTGGCGCCGTGACGTGGACGCGCAGCGTATCGTCGTGATCGGGCAGCACGAACCGGGTCGGCTTGTCATGGCTGAGCTCGCCCGCGAGCACGCCGCCGCGGCTGTCGACCGACACCGTGAATGTTTCGGTGTGGCCCGCGCGGTGAGGGCTCGCATCGACCAAGGTCAAGGCGGTGCCCGGATCGGGCTTGGTTTCGATCCCCGAGTCCCAACTCGACGCCGCTTCGCCAAGTCGAATCGTCAGCTGCGGTTTCGGTGGCGTCCGCGTCGCTTGAAACGCGAACAGGGCGGTGCCCTGCGCCGTTGCCGAAGCGGCAATCGCGGGAATCCACAGCCATCGGCTGCGATATCTGCGCGCGCGCGCCACGGGCCATGAGTTTGACACACGCAACCGCGAAAGCCGTTGCTTGAATTAGCGCGAAAGCAGCTACAGCTTGCGGTACACGCCGACGACAACCCCGATGATATCCACGGACTTGAAGTCGGCCTTGCGGACGTAGATCGGCGCCATGTTCGCGTTTGCCGGCTGGAACCGCACTCGGTCGCCTTCGGGGAAATAGCGTTTCACCGTCGCTTCCCCATCGATCATCGCGACGACGATTTCGCCGGTGCCGGCGGTCGCCGTCTTCTTCACGAACACGTAATCACCGTCGAGGATGCCGTCTTCGATCATCGATTCACCGACGATCTTGAGCCCAAACACCTCCCGATTTGGATGGCCGCCGCCGAGCAGCATCCGGTCGATCTTCACGGTATCCGACACGTTTTCGACCGCGAGGATCGGCTGCCCTGCGGCAACTCGCCCCACAATCGGCACCTCGCACACTTCCTCGTCCAGCGCGTGGACGCCGGTCCCTCCCACCCGGCCGGGGCGCATCGCGACCAGCTCACCCGAGCCATCGGGCAGCACCGGGCGCATCGCTCGCGACTTGAGGTCTTCGCGGCGCAGGACGCCTTTTTTCTCGAGTGCCTTCAGGTGGTCGTTGACGCCGTTCGTCGACCGAATGCTGAAGTGCTCGCCGATCTCGCGCAAAGTCGGCGGAAAGCCGCGCTCGACGATCGACGCTGAAATGAAGTCGAGAATCTCGCGCTGGCGTTGGGTGAGTGCGTCGGCCATGGCCACCTTTGGAGGGTACTGAACGGAATGACGGTACTGAACACATCATCACCCTGTCAATTTTTCTTCCAAAGTTTCGGCACTAAGGCGGCTCGGTCGGCGACGATCCCGGGGTGAGCCCAGCCGTCCTTGCCGCGATCGCCGCCATGGTGGTCGCGTTCCAGCGCGGCGACCTCGACGAGTGCGCACGCCAGGGCGAGCGCGCCGGGCCGGCCGCGGTCGACCGGGCCCTGACTTCTACCGACCGGGCGACCGTGCTCGCCGCCATCGCTGCCGCGCCCGCGGTCGAGGATCGCGCCGAGCTGCTTCCCGGGCTTGCGGTCGTCGCAGCCGGTACGGACCGCAGGACCGCGATCCCCGCTGCGCTCGCCGCCCGAGCGATCGCGCGCAACCTCGCGAGCCGAGCGGTGCCGGACGATCTCGCCGACGATGACCTCGCGACTTGGCGCGGCACTTGGTTAGCGCTCGCACAACGCAGCGACCGTTGGCTCGAGCTGCGGCTCGCCGCTCTCGACACGGCTGCGACGCTCGGCCGCGCGATCGATCCCAACGCTCCATTCGATGCCAGCGCGCTCTCGGGCGATCCCGATCCCGCGATCCGCGACGCGGCGGCGAGCCTGCAAGACCGCTAGCGGCGGATCACGTAGTAGCTCGTACCGAGCTCGCGATGCGTCAGCTCGATCGCGAGCGAGCCAGCGGCCGGCAACGCGGCGATCCAGCCGTGCTCCGGATCGCCAAGCAACGCGACGCCGCCGACCCGCGCGCTCCAACCCGGCAGCGCGGTGATCCGGGCGTCGCGTTCGGCGCGTTCGATCCGGACCTGCGGCACGGCGGTATCACGCGCGATGCTCACCATCGAACGATCTGCGACCGCGGCGTCGCCCATCCAGTACGTGTAGCTGCCCTCGGCGAGCGACTTGCCGGCGATGACGACGCCATCGGCGGTCGCGGCGTATTCGCGATCCACATCGACGCCTTTGAAGTGCAGTGTCCCCGATCCCGTGCCGCGAACCGCGAGGTCCGGAACGACACTCGTGTAGATCAAGGCATGAGTCGCTCCGTCGAGCGGCAGCTGTGCGGTCGGCGCGGTGGCAGGAGGTAGCTTGCGCGTGGCGGCATCGCGCACGATCTGGATCCTGCCGGTGACGTGCGCCCCGGCGCAACGCAGTTGATAGAACCAGATGCCCTCGTCGAGCACGACGTGCGCGACTGGATCACCCGTCGTGCCAGTCGCGTGCTGCGCGATCGAGTCGAATGCCGAGCTGCGGGCGACGTCGACATCGCCGCCGCTCGGACAGTTGCCGGCGAAGCGCAGGCGCACGGTCGCCGGCGGCTCCGCGACATGAATCGACGCGATCGCGCCGACCTCGACCTCGACATCCTCGAGCTCGATCGGCTTGCTGTGCCCGCCGCCGCGCAACTGCAGCGCGACGACGATCCCGAGCACGAGCACCGCGCCGCCGAGCGCTGCGGCGACGAGCTTCATCCCAGCGGCCGCGCCTCGCCGACGTCGCACAGCCACAGCCGATCGTCGGCGAGTCCGCGCTCGCGCCAGAACGCGCGCAGACGCTGTGCCGGTTCGCCGACCGCTTCGTCGGTCAGCCGAAACGTCCCCCAGTGCATCGCGAGCATGTTGCGCGCACCGAGCGCTTCGAACGCACGGCCCGCCTCGTCGGGATCGATGTGTTGAGGCTCCATGAACCAGCGCGGCGAATAACCGCCGATCGGCAGCATCGCCCAATCGATCGGCGCGCACCGCGCGGCGATCTCCGCGAAGTGATCGCCCCACGCGGTGTCGCCCGAGTGATACGCGGTGCCTTCCGGCGCGCGCACGACGTAACCGCCCCACAGCGTCGCGTTGCGATTCCACGGCATCCGCATCGACCAATGTCGCGACGGCACGAGCGTGATCGCGAGCGCGCCGAGCTCGTGGGTCTGCCACCAATCGAGCTCGACGATCTTGTCGTGGCCGAGCTTCGCGATCCGCTCGCCGTTGCCGAGCGGCACGACGAACGTCGCGTTGCTGCCGAGCGCGCGCAGCGTCGGCAGATCCATGTGGTCGCGGTGATCGTGGGTGACGAGCACGACGTCGACCGGCGGCAACGCGTCGAGCGCGACTCCGGGCTCGACGAGCCGCGGCACGACACCGGAGATCCGGTGTGCCCAGATCGGGTCGGTGATGATCACCACGCCGCCGAGTCGCAGTGCCCAGGTCGCGTGACCGATCCACACCGCGACCGGCGCTCCACTCGCGAGCGCTTCGGCGCCGCCTTCGCGCATGCCCGGCCTCACCGCATCGAGCTCGGCGAAATCGTCGCGCCGCGGCTCTTTGCGCCCGAGCTTCCACTTCAAGATATCGCCGGGGCCGCGAATCGGTCGGGTCGCGCGGTCCTCGAATCGGCCTGGCATCGCTGGCAGACTAGCGCGATGAAGCGGCTCGTGCTCGCGCTCGCCATCGTGCTCGCGACTCGTCGCGCTGAAGCGGCGATGATGCAGCACCTCGATCTTGCCGGGCTAGTCTTGCGTAGCGAGTCGATCGCGATCGTCGATCGCGTCGCGCCAGGTCGGTTTCACGTCGTCGAGCGGCTGCACGGCTCGATCGCGATCGGGATCGAGCTCGCTCTGGACGATTCGCTCTACGATTTCCCAGCCGGCACCGACAAGCGGATGTACGCGTTCCTCGCGAAGCGCGGCATGACATACGACCTCGTGCCGTCGGGGCTGCGCATCGTCGTCGGCGGTAGCATCGATCGCTACGAGCAGTGGAACAATCCCGGCGGGTGGACCGCCGTGCCGCAAGGCCAAGATCCGCGCGATCAGTGGCAGCAAACCGCGCAGCTCGGTCGCGCCGACCTCGCGTTCGCGATCGGAGACGCGGTGCGCCGGGTCGCCCTGCTGCCGGTCGTGCGCGCCGAGCGCGATCCGATCAAGCGGCGCACCGCCGCGCTCGCCCTGCTCGCCCCCCGCGGCGATGCGACCGCACCTACGTTCTACGTCGACGCGCTCGCCGCGGAGGTTCGCGACTTGCTCGTCGCCGGCGGCGATCTCGAAGGCGCGTTGCTCGCCGACCAACACGACCATGGCGAGATGGATCTGCGCCCGGAGTTCGCGACCGTGAAGGCGCTCGTCGACTACGCCGGTGAGCCGAGCCACCCGAGCGTGCTCCGCGCGGGCGCGTTGACCGCGCTGATGCGCCGCCCGACCGGGGTGATCACCGATCCGCCGCTGGCCGAGCGAGTGATCGCGCTGCTCGCCGACGCCGATCCCGCGGTGCGCGCCGCGGCGGTCCCGGTCGCGGGGGTGGTGGCGACGGTCGATGGCGACCCCGACGCGCCGTCGACCATCGCGAACCGCAAGACCGCGAAGGCAGCGCTCGCGAACCGCTATCACGTCGAGACCGATACCGACGCGCTCTACGCCCTCGCGAGTCTGCAGGGTGATGAACGCAGGCATAGCAAGCCGGCCAAGGCCGCGCCGCCGGCAGTGGCTCGCGTGCGGTTCGGGCGTGGTGCGTTGGTGGTCGACGCGATCTGCCTTCAGCCGAGCGCACGCGCGACGAGCCCTCAGCTCACCGCGGTCACCGCCGCCGGTAGCGCGGTCGCGATCACTGCGTCGGAGATCGATCTGCACTGCCACGGCGAGCCCGCGCGGGCGCCCGAGCAACTCCCACCGCCAGGGCGCTACGCCATCGCCTTCGCGCTCGCGGTCGACGGCAAGCCGTTCGTCCAGCCATTAGGTACGCTCGAAGTCGATGCGACCGGCGAAGCCGTGCTCAGCCGGTGAGCGCGCGCGCAACGCGATCGTAGGCTTCGCGCCGGAACGCGACGACTTCTCCCGCCGCGGTCAGCTCGGCGAGCGTCCGCGTCTCACCGGCGGGCACGAACAGGCGATCCCAGCCCAACAAGTGCGGGCCGGCCGGCTTGTCGGCGATCCGGCCGTCGCAGGATGCCGACACGATCTCGATCGCTTCGCCGTTCGCGCGCCGCATCGCGATCCGCAGCTCGATCCGCGCCGGGGTCTCGCGCCACCACTTGCAGAACCGGTTCTCGTTCTCGCTATCGAGCTCCAACCGCAAGCTCTTGCCGTCGACCGTCGTCATGTCCACCGCTTCGGCGAAACAACCGGCCGCCACCGCATGGGCGAGCACCTTGTCGCGCGCCTTGGCTTCCGGCTCCGCGGTCGCGGTCGCGAACCCGGTCTGCAACGGCTCGACGACAAACACGAGCGCCGGCGCGATCTGACGCACTTCCGCCGCCCGCAAGTCGTTCCCGTCGATAAACACGACCACGGCGCGACCCTACACCGAATAGATCGGCCCGTCGCGGGCATCCTATCGTCGTGACGCGATTTACGGTTCATCGCGAGAACAGCTGGACGCTGATCGTGGGCGTGCTCGTCGCGCTGACCGTGATCGAGACCGCCGTGGTTCATCTCTGGCTGATCTCTGCCGGGCTGCCGGTCGTCGCCTGGATCGCGTCGCTGAGCTCGCTGTCGGTTGCGCTCTGGCTCGCCGGCGATGCTTGCGCGCTGTGTCGCGGCGGGATCCGACTCGGCGAGCGCGGGCTCGAGCTCGAGCTCGGCACGCGTGGGCGCGGTCGCGTGCCGTACGGCGCGATCATGGGGATCGAGCGCGGCGCCGGTCCGGCAGAGCTCGACCTCGCGATCGCCGAGGCGAATGTCGTGGTCACGTTGCACTCACCGGTCGAGCTACGCGGCCGGTTCGGTCGCCGGCGCGAGGCGGCCACGCTCGCGCTCGAGCTCGACGAGCCCGATGCGTTCATCGCCGCGGTGCGCGACCGAGCCTGATCCTACTCCACGATCACACGATCGCTCGCGCCGCGGCCGAACGTCTCGGGCATGTACATCTCCTCGGCCTTCGGCGGCGGCACGACGAAGTTACCCGGCGTCGTCGCTCGCGCGACGTAGTCGTACTTGTGCACGCCTTCCCACAGCTGCGCGGCGAACGCTTCGACCCGCTCGTCGCGCATGTTCTGGTGCTCGTACCAAGGGCCGTACCACCACCAATACGCGCCGCGCTCCTTCTGCTGTTTCGGATCCTCCGGAATCGGCCCGGTGGTCGCGAGTGCGGGATTCATCGTCTCGAATCCTGCAGGCAGCGGATCGACGAGCGCGACGTGATAGCGCCGGTTCTCGTTGACCATGTTGAGCCGCACGCGCACGCGCGAACCGGCTTTGACGTGCCACGTGCCATCGGCCGCGCGCGTGACGTCTTTCGGATCGTCGACGCCCTCGTATTGGCGCTCGACGACGAACCCGTAGTCTGCGGCGTCGAGCTTGAGGCTCGCCGGCGCGTAGGTCATGCCGATCCGATAGTAGAGCCGACCCTTGCCGTCCTTCTGGATCGTCAGGTCTTGCTTGTCGTGCGTCGCGACGTCTTTCATCGGGATCGCGATGTTGTAGTAGTCGGTCGACCGGCCCTTGAACGGATGATCGCCGGCGTAGTCGTTGCCCAGCCACATCCGCGCCACGAAGTCCGGCGTGGTCTTCTCGTAAGTCTGGAAGTACAGGTCGAGCGCGAGCAGCGCGAACGTATTTTCCTGCGTGTTCAGCCAGCGCCCGGCTTTGCGATGGGCGAGTAAGCCGGTGACGAGCTTCGGAATCAGATCCAAGTCTTTCTGCTCTTGGATCAGCGACTCCAACATCACCGCGTCGACTCGGTGGTCGCTCGACAGGATCAGATAGTTACCGTCGCCGTAGCTCGTCGTGAAGTTCGCGGCGCCCGCGGTCTCGCTGACGTGGTTGATCGCGTAGCGCACGATCGCTTTGCGCTCGTCAGCCGCTGCCGCGTTGCCGGTGAACAGGCCGAGCAACCAGCCGTCGGTCTCGATCGTGACCTTGTCGACGCCTCCGGCCTCGCGCAGCAGCTTCTGGCCCTTCGCGATGTCGAGGTCACCGATCTGCTTGCGCGTGTACAGCGCGTACGAGCTGATCGCCCAGCGCACTTCCTTCGAATAGAACCACGGGTAGTGCTGCTCGATGTTCTGGAGATACACCTTGGCATTCTGGAACAGCGACGCCGGCACCGCGAAGCCCTTCGCCTTCGCATGCGCGAGCGCGTTGACGACGTAGACCGAGAGATACGGCTCGCTCGGATAGCCGCGATCCCAGTACGCGAAGCCGCCATCGCTGTTTTGCATCTGAGTCAGATGGTCGATGTCGGTCGCGACGCTGCGCTCCATCGCCGCTTGCGACGGCATGTCCTTGGTCTTGAACGACGCCAGCACGTCTTTGAGCGCCGCGATCGACATGATCCGCGACGATCGCTGCTCCGCGCACTCGAACGGATAGTGGACGAGGTAGAGCAAC
>CAZDGY010000219.1:0-8784 GCA_964504685.1 uncultured Kofleriaceae bacterium
CCCGGCAGGACGCCAAGCACGCCAGCGACGGCACAGCTCGCACCCGCGTCGGGCAGCGGCGGCCTCGGATACAGGCAGCGGTAACACGGTCGGCCGTGCGCGGAGAACTGGGTGATCTGGCCTTCGAACCGATAGATCGACGCGTGGACGACCGGCTTGGCGAGGCGCAGCGCGGCGTCGTTGACGAGGTAGCGCGTCGGGAAGTTGTCGCTGCCGTCGATGATCACGTCGTACGGCGCGAGCAGCTCTAGCGCGTTTCCGGACGCGAGGCGGGTGCGGTGCGGCTCTACCGTGACACCAGGATTGATCTGCGCGAGCGCTAGCCGTGCGCTCTCGACCTTCGCGACGCCGACGCGATCGGTGGCGTGCAGGATCTGGCGCTGTAGGTTCGAGGCGTCGACGATATCGTGGTCGATAAGACCGAGCGTGCCGACGCCCGCCGCGGCCAAATACAGCGCGGCCGGGCAGCCGAGTCCGCCCGCGCCGATGCACACGACGCGCGCTGCGAGCAGCTGGTTCTGCCCTGCGACGCCGACCTCGGGCAGGCTGAGGTGGCGAGCGTAGCGCTCGGTCTGCTCGGGCCCGAGCGCGGTCGGCGTGTGCCACGGTAAGCCGCTGCGCTGGTAGGCGGTGAAGCCGCCGGCGAGCGATCGCACGTCGGTGTAGCCGAGCTCTTGCAACGTTCGCGCGGCGAGCACCGAGCGATTGCCGGCTGCGCAGTAGACGACCAGTGGCGTCGCGCGATCCGGGGCTGCGCGCTCGATCTTCGGCTCGAGCAAGCCGCGCGGGATCCATACCGCGCCGGCGATCGCGCCGCGGGCGTCGTCGTCGGCCTCGCGGACGTCGATGATCGTCACCGCGCCCGCCTCGGCGAGCTCTGCCGCGGTGATCTCGCGCGTGCGCGCGCGCAGCTCGTGCAACAGCGCGTCGTAGGTCGTCATTCGCGACGAGCCTGCCACGGGTCGGGTGGGTGAGACAGTGTATCGTCGTTTTTGATGTCCGACACGCCGAGCGCTCTCGTCTCGCCCGCCCGTCGCGTTCGATCGATCGCTGCGCTCTACCTCGGCCTCGCGGGCGACGCCCCGTTGACCGCTCCGGCGCGGATCAGCCTGCGCGGCATCGATCGCATCGACGTGTGTCGCGGTGCGCGGCGTGGCGTGGTTCGCCGCAAGGCCGATGGCGCAGAGTTGCTCGTGGTCACGCTGGCCGACGCGCGGCTGTCGAGCTTGCACGCGCGCGTCACTCGGATCGGCGCGATGTGGGTCATCGAGGATCTCGATTCGAAGAACGGCACGTGGGTCGGCCGCAATCGCGTGACCCGCGCCGAGCTCGCGGACAGCGACGTCATCGTCGTCGGCGATACCGCGTTGGTGTTTCGCACCAGCGGTGGCGATGACGCGGATAGCGACGGCGCGCCGGCATCGGCTCATGGCTTCGCTACGCTCTCGCCTGGCCTCGTCGTGAAGTTCGCCGAGATCGCGGTCGCCGCGCAGTCCCCGGTACCGATCGAGATCATCGGCGAGACCGGGACCGGCAAAGAGCTCGCGGCGCGCGCAGTGCACGCGCTGTCGCGACGCGCCGGCAAGTTCATCGCGGTCCACTGTGGTGCGAGCGCGCCGGCGTTAATCGACGCCGAGCTCGTGCGCAGCGCCGACGGCGGCACGCTGATGCTCGCCGAGGTCGGCGAGTTGCCGCCCGAGTCGCAAGCTGCGCTGCTGCACGGGTTACAACGAAGCGACGCGGTTCGGATCGTGACCGCGACGCACGAGTCACTCGATGCCGCGGTCGCTGCGAACAGGCTTCGCGCCGACCTGCGGGCGCACGTGCTCGGCGTCCGACTCGAGCTGCCGCCGCTTCGCGACCGCCGCGAAGATCTGTGCCTGTTGATCGCGCAGTTGCTCGAGCGCCATGCACCGGGTCGTGCAGTCGCGTTCTCTCCCGACGCGGTCGCCGCACTCTACGGATACAACTGGCCGCTCAACATCCGCGAGCTCGAACGCGCGATCGCGGCAGCACTTGCGGTCGCGAACGGTCGGATCGAGCTGCAGCATCTCCCGGCCGCACTCGGCGACGCGGTGCCAACCGCGCCAGCCGATCAATCGACGTGGTCGGCCGAGGATCGCGCGTTGCGCGACCAGCTGTCCGCCGCGCTCGACCGTCAGGAAGGCAACATCGCAGCGGTGTCGCGCGAGCTCGGCAAGGACCGCACGCAGATCCGCCGTTGGATGAAGCGGTTCGGCCTCGGCCACACCACGCTTGACTGAGTCCAGGGCTCTCGTCAATCGACGATGAATAGCTTCGCGCCGCGCGGACTTCGTGAGCGGTGCGCGCCATCGCCATCGGCGACGACATAGCCTTGCCCAGCACCGAGCGTCACGCTGCGGCCATCGCGCAGATCGGTGACGAGCTCCCCCTCGATCACGAACAACACGTGGCCGCGCTCGCACCAATGATCGGCGACATACCCGGCGGCGTACTCGACGACGCGCGAACGCACGCCGCCGACTTCGTGCGTGTGCCACCTCGCCGAGCCGGGAGCGCCGGGATGCGTAGTGGGCTCGACCCCCGCCCAATCGACGACTTGAAACGGAATGCCTTCGAGCTTCATGAGCCCGAGGCTAGCGCGACCTGCGAGGTCGCGGCGCATCGCGCCACTTTGCGACGATCGGGTCGGTCCCACAGCGCAGTTGGAAGTCGTCGGCGAAGCTGCGGACCTCGGTCCACTGTGCATCCATGACGAGCAGGCGCGCGAGCTCCTGCGCGATCTCGGGAACGCAATGATCGCCGGCGAGCCGAAGCTCGACGATCCGCTCTCGCCGCTGCACGACGACCGCGGCCATCTCGTCCCGCCGCCATTCGGCCAACGTCGGTCGATGCGGCGGCGGCAATAGATTTGCTGCGGCGCTTACCAGCGTAAACCCGGCGACGATCACGACGACGACGATCGGCAACAGCTGATTGCGCGCGCGGACAGATGGCTCCATGCCCACTCCAACGCGGCCGGCGCCCGCGCGTGACAAGGTTTCGCAAGGTCAGCGCGAATCGAGCACTGCGCGGACCTTGCGCGCCAACTTGGTCGGCGTGATCGGCTTCTGCAAGTACGCCATTCCAGAGTCCGCGGCGCCATGTCGTACGAGCGCATCGTCCGTGTACCCCGACATGCATAGGACCTTCATGTCGGGACGGATCTGCGTCAACCGTGTCGCGAGCTCCGGGCCGCTCATCTGCGGCATCACGACATCCGTGAGCAGCAGGTGGATCGTGCCATCGATGGATTCGCAGTGAAGTAGAGCTTCGCCGCCGTTGCGCGCCTCGATCACCTCATAGCCCAGATCGCGAAGGATCACGCAGGCCACCGCGCGGATCTGGTCCTCATCTTCGACGAGCAAGATCGTCTCGGTTCCCAAGAGCCTCGTCGGTTCCGCGGCCGGCGCGACGATGTCTAGATCTGCATCGACGCGGGGCAGATACACCTTGAACGTCGTGCCGCGCCCCAGCTCGCTATAGACCCAGATGCTGCCACCGCATTGCTTCACGATCCCGAACACGGTCGACAGACCCAGCCCGGTGCCTTTGCCCTTCTCCTTCGTCGTATAGAACGGCTCGAAGATCCTGGTCTGCGTCGCCCGATCCATCCCGATACCGGTGTCGCTCACCGCCAGCATGATGTAGTGGCCGGGAACCACACCGAGATGCTCACGCGCATGCGCTTCGTCGAGCATCACGTTGCCGGTCTCGATCGTGAGCTTGCCGCCGGTCGGCATCGCGTCCCGCGAGTTGACGACGAGGTTCATGATGACCTGCTCGACGTGCGTCGGATCGGCGCGCGCGTGGCCGAGCGCGGGCCCTGGCACCGACGCGAGGTCGACGTCTTCACCGAGAATCCTCCGCAGCATCTTGTCCATCTTCGCGAGAACATCGTTGAGATCGAGAATCCTCGCTTCGACGACTTCCTGACGGCTGAACATGAGCAGTTGCCGCGTGAGATCTGCGGCGCGATGGCCCGCCTTCGCGATCTCTTCGGCGTCGGCGCGCATCGGATCCCCGGGCGACAGGCTCTCCGCGATCATCTCGCTGTAGCTCAGGATGACGGTGAGCACGTTGTTGAAGTCATGCGCGACACCGCCCGCGAGCCGACCGACCGCCTCCATTTTTTGAGCATGGCGTAGCTGTTCCTCGGTCCTGCCGAGCGCGGCTTCGGCGCGCTTCTGCGCGGTCAGGTCCGCCATGAATCCGATCGACTGCGCGTCGTCAAGCATCGCGAGGCCGACAAGCACCGGGACCAGGCTGCCGTCTTTGCGGCGGTATTCTTTCTCGTATGGCGTTGCGACGCCCACCGCGCGCAGCTCTTCGACTCCGCGGTCCGTCGCCGCGCGCCACTCGGGCGGCGAGAGATCACGCCAGCCGATCCTCCCCAGCTCGAGCTCTTCGCGCGTATACCCGATGAGCTTGAGGAACGCGTCGTTGGCCGAGATGATGTTGCCGAACAGATCACCGATCACGATCCCGATGATCCCAGACTCCGCCAGCCGCGAAAATCGGGTCTCGCTCGCGCGCCGCGCGGTCTCGCTGGCTCGATGCGCTTCACGCACGGTCTTTTCGCGAATCTCGCGCTCGACGACCGCGGATAGCCGCGCAAGCCGGTCCTTGAGCACGTAGTCGTGCGCGCCCGCGCGCATGGCCTCGACCGCGAGCTCGTCGCCGACCGTGCCGGAGGCGATAATGAAAGGCAGATCGAGCCCACTGTTATTCAGTACTTTGAGCGCACCGAGCGCGCTGAAGTGGGGCATCGACCAGTCCGAGATGATTGCATCCCACGGCTTTGCTTCGAGCGCGGTCCGCATCGCAGCCTCGTCCTCCACCCGATCGAACTCGATGACGTGACCGGAGCGGCGAAGCTCGGCGATCAACAGCTTGGCGTCGCTTGGCGAGTCTTCGACGAGCAGGATGCGGAGCGGAGCGGTCACGGGATTGGCTTCGTAGCGAGTGATTCGTTCAATAGAAGCCAGAACAGGCCGAGCGTCCTGGCCGCGGTGACGAACTCGGTAAAGTCCACCGGCTTCCGGACATAGGCGTTCGCGCCCAACGTAAAGCTGCGCACGATGTCCTCGTCTTCCTTCGACGACGTGAGGACCACGACCGGCAAGAGTCGCGTCCGTTCATCAGCGCGAATTCGGCGAAGGACGTCGAGGCCTGCGATCTTCGGCAGGTTGAGGTCGAGGAGCACGACCGCCGGCAACGCGTTGACGTCGCGTGCGCTGTGCGGGCCGCTCGCGAACAGGTAGTCGAGCGCCGCCGCACCGTCGCGCTCGACGAGGACTTCGTTCGAGACTCCGCAGTTCTTGAACGCGAGCAGAGTTAGCTTTTCGTCGCTCGCGTTGTCCTCGATGAGGAGGATGGTCTTGCTCATTCAGCTAGCTCCTGTTGTGCGTCGGGGATAGAGAACCAGAACGTCGCTCCGCCGCCGACCACCCCTTCCGCCCAGATCCGGCCACCGTGTCGCCGGACGATGCGCTGCACCGTCGCGAGTCCAATGCCGGTGCCCTCGAACTCTTGGGTAGTGTGAAGTCTCTGAAACGGCGCGAACAGCTTTTCTGCGTACGCCATGTCGAAGCCAGCGCCGTTGTCGCGGACGTAAAATGCCCGGACCCCGTCCTTCGTGGTCTCGCCGAGCTCGATCCGGGCTGCGGATGTCTTGGACGTGAACTTCCACGCGTTGCCGACGAGGTTCTCGATCAGCGCGCGCGCGAGGTTCGGATCGAGGTCCGCTCGCAGGTGATCTTGGATCATCCACTCGACCGAGCGCTGCGGCTCGGCGGTCGACAGCTGTTGGGCCGCCGCGCGCACGACGTTCGAGAGATCGACCGCCACGGGGCGGAAACCGCTTCTCGTCACGCGCGATAGCGACAGCAGTGCATCGATCAGCGAACCCATCTTCTTCGCGTTGCGAAGGATCTCGGACAACCAGTCGCGCCCCTCGTCGTCGAACTTCTCGCCGTAGGTGTCGAGCAACACCTGCGCGAAACCGTTCATCCCGCGCAGCGGGGCTCGGAGATCGTGGGCTACCGAATAGCTGAACGCCTCCAGCTCTCGACTCGAGGCCTCGGCCGCATCCTTGGCGCGAGCCAGCGCCTGTTCGATCCGCTTGCGCTCGGTGATGTCACGGGCGACCTTCGAAACAGCGACGACGTGCCCGGCCGCGTCCCTTACTGGTGACGAAGTCACCGAGACTTCGATCTCTCGACCGTCCTTCCGGCGCCTCACCGCATCAAACCGCCGGACCTCGCCGCGTGCGAGCGTCCGCAGGATCGCCGCTTCCTCATCCTCTCGTCCTTGCGGAACGAGGACGGCGATGGACCTGCCGATGATCTCATCCGCCGCGTAGCCGAATAGTCGGTGGGCGCCATCGTTCCAGCTCGTGATCGTGCCGTCGAGCCTCTTGCCGATGATCGCGTCGTCGGACGCATCGACGATCGCCGCGAGATGTGCGCGTTGGTGCTCGGCCTTCCTGCGATCGGTGACGTCGCGAATCGCGCTCGAGATCAGTAGGCCATTTTCGGTCTCGAGCGGACTCAAGCTGACTTCGATCGGAAACTCGCTGCCGTCCTTGCGACGGCCATAGAGCTCCAGGCCGTCGCCCATGACGCGAGTGTTAGGAGCTTGCAAATAACGGGTGCGCTCGCCGACATGCATTTGCCGGTATCGCTCCGGGATCAGGATCTCGATCGGTTTCCCGACGATCTCGTCGCGGTTGTATCCGAACAGCACCTCGACTTGGCCGTTGACGAGCTCGATGGCACCAGCTGCACCGACGATGACCATCGCGTCCGGCGCGGATTCGAGGAAACCACGAAACTTTGCGTCGGCGGCGCGTTCCTCGCGCAACCGCTTCATCGCCGCGTCCGCAGCCTTGCGCTCGGTCAGATCGAGGACGAACGAGATCGACTCGTTCGCTTCGCCGGCGACCGTCGCCGATCCGGTCAGGACCGGGACGAGCCGCCCGCTCTTGTGGATGTATTCCTTCTCGCGGATGCCCGCGATACCCGTGGTGGCGAGCTGCTCGAGCGCTCGCGCATCGACATCGTCCCAGCCCGGCGCGGTGAGCGTTCTCCACGCGATCTGCCCGGACAAGATCTCGTCGCGTGAGTAACCGACAAAGTCGAGCAACGCGTCGTTGATCTCGATGACGCGTTCATGACCGGGACCCGTGATGATGATGCCGATCATCCCCGAATCGGCGAGTCGGGCGAACCGCGCCTCTGCTTGTCGGCGCGCGTTCTGCGCGGCCTCGGCGACCTCGCGAGCCGCGCGTTCGGCAGCATACGAGTGTGAGTTCGCGATCGCGATCGCGGCATGGTCGGCCAGGGCGCGGACGAGTTGCTCGTCATGTGTGTCGAAGGCCGGGCTCTCTGCTCGATAGCGAGTTAGCACGAGCTGGCCGAGCGAACGCGAATGGAGGCGCAGCGGCACCATCATGAGGCTATGCAGCCCGATGGCCCGTGCCCGGTCGTAGCGCTCCGGTCTCGAGTGCGCTCGAAGCTCGCTGCTGTCGAGCGTGGCTGCGACGAACGATTCGCCGCGGTCGTGAACGTGTTTGGCGAGCGAATCTCCGTCGAGCGGAAACGGACCCGAGAACAACTCACGCGCTCGCTGCTCGGCTTGTTCGTCGATCCCGCGCACCACCGCCGGGACGAGCTCGCGGCCATCCGGCGAGAGCAGCAACACCACACATTGGTCCGCTACGACCTCGGTCAGCCGCTTGGCAACCGTCTCGAGCAGGCGCTCGGGCTCCTGGGTGGCGGCTGAAAAATCGCGTGCCGCATCCGACAGGATCCGCAACCGATCGGCCATCTGTTCCGCAGCTCTCGCTCGAACCGAAAGGTCATCGAGCAAGACGTTGAGCGCGATCGCAAACCGAGTCGGCATGTCGTCGGCCTGCGGCTGTTCGGGCAGTGTCACGCGAGCATCGGCCTGCCCGAACGACACCGACGCCATGACCTCGAAGATGGCTTCGAACGTTGGCGTCACGCGAGCCCCTGGGCTTTCAGCCAGGCGCGAGCGGCGAGCTCGTCGGGGAACGTCTTCAGATGCAACCGCGCCGCGACGCGAAACATCTCGGCGATGACGCGAATGACCGGATGCAGGTTGATCAGCGCGATCCGAGCCGTGTCTCGGTGTTCGCCGAAGAACTCTCTGGTCACCGCGCGATAAGCGGCATCCGTGCTGACGACTCCCTTCGCATCGGCGAACAACGCGAACGGCGTCGCGGTCGAGCCGATCCAGCCACGAAGTGCGTCGACCAGCACGCCGCCATACTTACCGTCGAGCTTCGTGTCGGCCGAGAACCTGAGGTCGGCGATCCGGGTTTCGGGCGACCACCGGAGCTCCATGGAGCCACTCGTGATCGCGCACGGGGTCGCGGCTTCGATCACCGCGGATCCCTATCAATCCGGACTGTTCCAGTCCGAGCAGAACTTCCACAACCCAAGGGCGCCACCACGTTCCCTCCCCGAAGGAATCTACGCACGGTAGGGCGCTGACGAATGTCCTGCCAGCTAAATTGACCACAAACGCCGTTAGGCCAAACTGGCTCAGACCTGCTCGGGTAATTCCGACCAGACTGTATTATCGGCGCTATGTACGCGATGGCGCTCGAGTCGTGGGCCAGCAAGGAGCTCGTTCGCGTCGAACTGCCGACGCCCGAGCCGCATCGCAACCAGGTGCGCGTGGCGGTCCACGCGGTCGGCGTCAACCCGGTCGACTGGAAGATGCGCAGCAGCGGCC
>CAZDGY010000220.1:0-8773 GCA_964504685.1 uncultured Kofleriaceae bacterium
GATCTCCGCGACTACTACCGGCTGCCGCTCGCCGCGGCGCGCGCCGCGATCGCGACCGCCGCCGAAGCCGGTGCGCTCGTGCCGGTCGCCGTCGAGGGCTGGCCGAAAGCGTTTCGCCATCGCGACGCGGAGCCCGGCGCGATCGAGCCCACGCGTGGCGCGCTGCTCTCGCCGTTCGACTCGCTGATCTGGGCGCGCGAGCGAACCGAGCGGATGTTCGGCATGGCCTTTCGCCTCGAGATCTACACGCCTGCACCGAAGCGCGTGCACGGCTACTACGTGCTGCCGTTCCTGCTCGGCGATCGGCTCGTCGCGCGCGTCGATCTCAAAGCGGATCGCGCCGCGAGCACGCTGCGCGTCCAGGCTAGCCACGCCGAAGCGCGCACCGGCAAGCCGGCGGTCGCCGAGGCGCTCGCGCACGAGCTGCGGTTGATGGCGAGCTGGCTCGGCCTCGAGAAGGTCCACGTCGTGAAGCGCGGCGATCTAGCGCCGGCGCTCGCGAAGGCGATGCGCTAGCTCACCACGTCAGCCAAGAGCGGCTGGCGACACCGATGCCACTGTCATCGCGGATCTCGTTCGGTGGCGCGTCCTGACCGATGAAGTCGATCGAGTTGAATGCTTCGGCCGTACCCGGCAGCACCGCCTCGCCGGTGTCTCCAAAGCTCAGACCTAGGCCGTAGGACACGGTCTTGACCTTCACGAGCCGCTTTGAGTGATTCACGACCCGCGTCGGATGGGTTCCATGAGTCATGCGGCTCGATCTCACGCCGTACGGCATCGTCGAACCGAAATAGCACGTGCGCTCTGCCACCAAGCCGTTGTCGCCGTCGCTGACGACGACGAGGTCTTCACAGTGGGTCCACATCGCGAGACTCAAGCCACTGCCGATCAGCAACCCGAGGATCGGTGCATAGCGCATGAGCGACCGCCGCCGCTTTGCGAGCGCCGCGACCGGCAGGTTTCCGGCGCGCTCTTTACGAACATCGCGCAGATAGAACGCGAGCACCGAGCCCGCCGCGAGCAGCAAGCCGCCGTACATCAGGATCGCGTGCACGACCGGCGGGATGAACACGCAATCGCGATACCGCGGTGCTACCCGCGGCTCAAGCTCGAACGCGCTAGTTCCCGCACGTGCCGAACACGGTGCGTAGCGCCTGCGCCGAGTTTTGCGTCGTGCCGCCGCAGCGACACGCCGCCGGTTGGCCCGTTTGGTCGACGCAGCTCGTGTCTTCGTCGAGATACGACCGGATGCCGCAGTCCATCGCCGGGCTCGTGAAGTCGAGGCAGTCGTAGCCGGGCGACAGCTGCGCGACCATCTCGGCGAACGCACCCATCGTCGCTTCGCACGCGTTGGTCGGCGACGCTTCGGCTTGCCCGAACACGAACTCGATCTGATGGTCGGGCCGGCAGCTGCTCGGAATGATCGTCGGCACCGCGGCGCCGCCCGGGCCCCAATACGCGGTCGTGAACACGAGCTCGAGATGGGGCGTCATGCCGGGATCAGTCTCGGTCAGCGTCACCGGGAACGGCGCGAGCCCATCGCGGATGCAGCTCGTCAGCTCGCTCCAGTCGGCGTCGTTGTAAGGCGACGGCGGCAGCGTTCGCGGGCCGTCGAGCACGACGCTGAGGTTCATCGTCGCGTCATCGAACGCACCGAGATCGTAGTCGCCGCCCTGGCGATCGAGGAACACGGTCGTCGGTTCGCACGCAGTGTCTGGGGCGCTGTGCCCGGCGTTGCCGCAGCCAGCGATCGCACACAGCAGTAACCACGCACCCCGCATCGAGCCATCATCGCATCTCGCGCGGCGCGAATGTGCAGGCGTTTGCACGAGCCGCGCATGGAAACGCGCGTCATTCGAGTGAGCTGGCAGACGGCCATTGCCGACGGCGAAACCTCTTGTCCGCAGTCTGGGGAAACAGTCCCAGCCGATTCATCACGGCCACGCAGCATCGTCGCGCGCAGCGCCGGCATGGTCGCTGCAATTGTCGGCGGCGTGCGCAAACTCCTCGTCGGTTCGCTCGTCGTCATCGCTGGCTGCGGTCCCACCATCGCCCCGGACGAAAGTGCCGGCGCCGGATCGGGCGCGAGCATTCAGACGACCGACTATTTGTCGGGCTGCCACGGCGTGGCGTCTTCGACGATCCCGTCCGACGGCCGCTACGTGATGACGACGTTCGGCGGCGGTAGCGACACCCAGCAGATGTCGTGCGGCGGGCTCGCGAACGGCGTCGACTGGTACGCCGCGTCGCGCCAGCGCTACGGCTGCGGCGCGAAGCTGCAAGTCGAAGCGAACGGCAACTGCGTCGTCGTGCAAGCGCAAGACTACGGGCCGGACGTCTGCGTCGAAGCCGCCGCCGACTCGCCGATCCTCGACATGTCGCCGCGCGCGGCCGAAGCGCTGTACGGTGTGAGCGGCGCAGGCTGGAGCGACCACTTGATCGTGACGGTCACCGAGGTCGACGGCGCGACACCCGAAGGCGCGTGCGGTTCGGGGTCGGGCTCGGGCTCGGGCAGTGGCTCGACTGGCGATGCATCGTGCTCGTCGTCGACGCTCGGCCGCGATGTCGACAGCGGGACGTGCGTCCAGTCGGCGTCGGATGGCAACTGGTACATCTGCACCGACGGCGACTGGGATACGAGTGATGGCGTCACCGGCTGCGGAGATACGTACGGCTGGTGCGACTCCGCGACGCTCGGCCAGTCGGTTCCGCCCCGCACGTGTGTGCAAGCTGCCTCGGACAGCGAGTGGTATCAATGCAACGGCCAAGGCTGGGTCACGCCGGTCGACCCCGATGCCGGCACGGGCCCGATCGGCGACTGCTCGGACGAGTACCCGCTGTAACCGTGCGTTGACCGCTACCGCGCGACGAGCTACAGCAAGGCGTGCTCGTTCCCCCGCTCGTCCACTACGCACTCGTGCTGCTGGGCGTCGCGCTGCTGATCCTCGAGGTTCGCGCGATTCCGAAGCGCGCGGTCCAGGCGCGGGTCCCGGCGGCGACCGTCGCGAGCCAGAGCGCGGTGCGGCGGTTCGCTCGCACGTGGCTGCCTCGAATCGCACTGCTGTGCGGTGCGCTCGCCGCGTTCGCCGGCTGGTGGTTCTCGACCTCGGTGGTGATCGTCGCGGACGGCGACCATGGCCCCGAGGCGGTCCGGCGCGTGCTGATCGGACCGACCCCGGCCAGCTACTTCGACGTGGATGACTTCGGCGACTCGCGGCAGATGACCTGGATCGTCAACCGCAGCTCGCGGACGCTCACTCGGAGGTTCATCGACTACCTCGATGGCAACCCGGTCGACGAGATGCGCGCGCCCGGCGACCCGATCGAGCCCGGCGCGATCACCGCCGTTCCGACGGTCGACTACCTCGGCCCCCACGACGTGCCGCCGGAGATGCTCGCTCCGAACAGCGGACGTAGCGATATCGCGGCCAACGCCGGGCTGCGCTCCCGTGACGAACGCATCTGGCTCACCTGGTAACTACGGCAACGACATCGCGTCGGCCGCGATCAGCGCGACCTCGGCGGCCGGCAGCTCGCGCTCGTCCATCCACGCCAAGCCGACGACCGCACGCACCGCACCGGCAGCGTCGTGAATCGGCAGCGCAACCGCGGCGCGTGCATCGACCGCTTTGGCGCCGGGCTTGACGTCGCCGGTCGCGTCTTCTTTCAGGTTACAAGTTTGTACCGGTTGATCGCGCTCCCAGGCGAGCCCGGCCATGCCCTTGCCGAACGGGACCTTCGCGGTGATCTCGCGCACCTTCGGCGGGATGTTGATCGCCGCTACGATCTCGAGCAGCTCGCCGCGCACGACATGGACCGTGCCAGCGATCGCGTGGTGGCGACCCAAGAGCGCGCGTAACCATTCGTTCGTAGCGTCGTCGAGCATGGCGATTACGGTACCATGCGCGCGTGTTCGACCTCGACGAGCAAACCAAGATGGTCGGCGGAGTGATCCGCCAATGGTGCGAAAAGCAATTGCAGCCGCACATCCCCGCGCTCGAAGCAGGGACCGAACAACCGTTCGCGCTGATGAAGAATCTCGCAAAGTCGTTCGGATTCGACGCGATGCTCGGCGCATCGGTGCGCAAGCGCATCGATAGGCTACGCGCCGGCGACGCACCGAGTGAACGGCCGGAACGCACGATGGGCAGCGCGATGGGCGGTGGCCCGATGATGATGTACGTCGTCGTCAAAGAGCTCTCGCGCGTGTCACCCGGGTTCGCGATGGGCTTCGGCGTATCGCTTGGCCTCGTCGGCGGCGCGATCGTGTCGAAGGGCACGGCCGATCAGATCGAGCGCTGGGGCTTGCCGCTATCGACGCTGCAGCTGATCGGCTCGTGGTGCTTGACCGAACCGGGCGCGGGCTCCGACGCGTTCGGCTCGATGCGCACGACCGCGAAGCCCGATGGCGACGGTTACGTGCTGACCGGCAGCAAGACGTTCATCACGAACGGACCGGGCGCCGATGTGTTCCTGGTCTACGCAAAGATCGATCGCGGCGAGCCGCCCGCCGGGCAAGGTGTCGCGACGTTCATCGTCGAGCGCGGCACGAAAGGCGTCTCGGTCGGGCCGCCGTTCAAGAAGAT
Organism: uncultured Kofleriaceae bacterium; assembly: GCA_964504685.1. Classification (GTDB taxonomy): domain Bacteria; phylum Myxococcota_A; class Polyangia; order Haliangiales; family Haliangiaceae; genus JABFXX01. The sequence continues at coordinate 4,587 of CAZDGY010000220.1, forward strand.
GGGCATGCGCGATTCGCCAACTAGTGAAGTGTTCTTCGACGAGGTGCGGCTCGGCAAAGAGCATCTGCTCGGCGGCGCGGAGAAAGGCCACGGCGGACGCACCGACACGAAGGACTCGCTCGGCAACGAGCGCTCGGGCGTTCCCGCGATGGCGTGGGGCATCATCGAGCGGTGCTACGACATGAGCCTGTCGTACGTTCGCGAGCGCCAGCAGTTCGGTCGGCCGATCGGCGAGTTTCAAGCGGTGCAGCTCAAGATCACCGATCTGTTCTTGAAGCTGCGCACGGTCGAGAACGTGGTGTTTCGTCTCGCCTGGATGCAACAGAACGGCGTGCGCGACTTGCCGTTCATCAACGCGACGAAGGCGATGTGCGCGCAGCTCGCGGTCGATGCCGGATTGACCGCGATCCAGATCCACGGTGGCTATGGCTATATGGAAGAGCTCGGGTTAGAGAAGCTCGCGCGCGACGCGAAGCTGCTCGAGCTCGGCGCCGGTACGACCGATATCAACTTGCTCGCTGCGGCGCGCGAGCTCATCGGGATCGCAGGCGCGTAACGCCTACATTGCCGCCGAGGCAAGAAGCGTCGATCCGGGAACGCGATCGTGACGACCTGTCGCGGCGTGCACGTAAAGGCCCGAGAGTCGACGGGGACTCACCATGACAACCGCTATCCGCCGCGGTGTTAGTGACCACGTGATCCGATCTGACGAGATGTAGGTAACCGGTGACGGGCGGTCCACACCGGCCGACCTCGTTTGTCGCGACCCTTACTCGCCGCGATCGCTTTGTGCACCAACGTTCGCGACTTCGATCGCGCAGCTTCGTGCACGAGCGCGATTCGTTCTGTTAGCGATCGTGCGCTGCGCTAGTCGCGCAGGCATCGTGGCATCGACCGTGAAATCTCTCGGGCGTCTCTTCAAGAGGAGTCGCCATGATCACCGCAGCGCGTACGTCGATCTTCCTAACGAGCTTGCTCGCTGCCGCAGTGCTCGCGGGCTGCAATCTCAAATGGCAACCCGATCGCACCGGCGATCCGAGTGATCGCGCGCAGGACGAGCTCGACGCGATCCCACAATTTCCGCATGTGGCGGTGTGCTCTGGCGGGACCTATCACTGCAAGTCGCACGTGCGCACCGACACCACCGGGCACGTCCAGACGTTTGCCACGCCGTCGGGGTTCGGCGCGACAGATCTAGCGAGCGCGTACAGCCTCAACACCGCGCTGACGCCAACCGCGACGATCGCGATCGTCGACGCGTATGACTATCCGAACGCCGAGAGCGACCTCGGAAAATATCGCTCGCAATACGGCCTGCCCGCGTGCACGACCGCGAACGGCTGCTTCAAGAAAGTGAACCAGAACGGCGCGGCGTCGCCGCTGCCCGCGGCATCGCCGTCGAACGACGACTGGACGATCGAAGCCGCGCTCGACCTCGACATGGCGAGCGCTGCGTGTCCGCACTGCAAGCTGATCCTGGTCGAAGCAAACGACGATCAAGGTAACGGCTTGTTCGTCGCGAACAACGGTGCCGCGACGTTGGCGCCGACCGTGGTCAGCAATAGCTGGGGCGGTCCGGAGAGCGGCGGCGAAGCGAGCGAAGAGACGTACTTCACCCACGCCGGCATCGCTTACTTCGTCGCGTCGGGCGACAACGGCGAGAACGACGGCGGCGCGGGCCCGGACTATCCGAGCACGTCGGCGCACGTCACCGCGGTCGGCGGTACGAGCCTTGTCAAGTCGTCGAACACGCGCGGCTGGACCGAGGGCGCATGGTCCGACGGCGGCAGCTCGTGCAGCAACTCGATCCCGAAGCCGTCGTATCAAACGAGCAGCGTGTGTGGGAAGCGCGCGACCTCCGATGTCGCAGCGGTCGCCGATCCGAACACCGGTGTCGCGGTCTACAACGCGGGCAGCGGTGGCTGGACCGTCGTCGGCGGAACGAGTGCAGCCTCGCCGTTCGTCGCCGGCGTCTACGCGCTGTACGGCCTCGGCGCGCAAGCGCCCGGTTGGCCGTACTCGCACACCGCCGACTTCTTCGACGTGACAACCGGCAAGAACGGCTCGTGCGGCACGATCTTGTGCAACGCGGGCGCCGGCTGGGACGGACCGACCGGCGTCGGCACGCCGAACGGCACCGCGCTCGGCGGCGGAACGTGCACCCCCGCGTGTAGCGGCAAAGACTGCGGCGACGACGGTTGCGGCGGCAGTTGCGGCGCGTGCTCGTCGGGCGATACGTGCTCGGCGGGGATGTGTATGGGCTCGGGCTCGGGCTCTGGCAGCGGCGACAGCTGCTCGCATCCGATCTGCTCGACCGGCGCCGACCTCAGCTCGGGATGCGATCCGTGCGCGACCGAAGTCTGCGCGAGAGACGGATATTGCTGCAACACCGCGTGGGACTCGGTGTGCGTCGGCGAAGTCAGCTCGATCTGCCACGAGACGTGCGGCACCGGCTCGACCTGCAGCCACTCGATCTGCACCGCCGGCAAGAAGCTGACGAAGACGTGCGACACGTGCGCCGGCGACATCTGCGCGGAAGATTCCTACTGCTGCACGACGAAGTGGGACTCGCAGTGCGTCAGCGAAGTCAGCTCGATCTGCGGAGAGTCTTGTAACTAACCGCGACGCGCGAAAGCGCAGAAAGGAGGACGCCATAACTCAATCGACGGCCCGCGGTCAGGCATCCGGCCGGCCGCGGGTCGCCGCCTCCACCTTGGCGACCTGGCCTCGAAAGCCTCGTCGCTACTGCCACGTGATCGGGAAAACCAGCGTCTGCCCCGTCCACACGAGCCCATTGTCATCCGCTTTGTGCGTCTCTTCGATGCCCCAGAAGTAGCGCTCGCCGGTCGCGACCGCGGTCTCCATCGCCTTCTGCGTGTTGAACGTGCCGTCGAACGACGCGCTGCCGCCCGTGCCTGCGGCGTTGTACCAAGGGTCGCCGATGTTGTCGCCGGCACCGGCGTGGGCCGTTCCGTAGACGTCGAAGTGGGTCGTCGTGTTCTTGTGGTTCGAGAACGAGAACGTCGTCGGCAACGTGCCGCCGGTCGTCACCGGCGCGAAGTTCGCGTAGCCGGCGAACGCTTGCTCCGCGGCGGACAGCGTCACGTCGGCCGACACGACGAACGACGACGAGATCTCGCGCTTCAAGATGTTGAGCGTGACCGGATCGAGGTCCGCGTCCGTTGCCGACTCGTACTGCGGGTTCTGGACCTGGATGCGAAATGATCCAGTTGCGGCGGCTTCCAAGTCGAAGCTGCCGTCTGACTGTGTCGTCATCCGATTCGCGAAGAAATGGTGCGACGACGCTTCGTCGCGCTCGAGCACGACGAGGTAGCCGGCCGCAGCGGTACCGTTGACGGTGACCGAGCCGGTGACATGAAACACCGTCGGTGCTGTCTGCGGGACCGTGATCTGCGCGCACGGGTTGGACGCGTTCGGATCGTAGTTCGGCGCTGCGGCGGGACACGGCGTGAACGCGGCCTGCGTCGGATCGATCGCGAACCGCGAATATGTCATCGCCTTCGTGCCGGCGTCGTTGTCGCCGACGATCTGATAGACGTACGTATACGTGCCGGGTGGCAGCGTCGCCGTACCCGAAAACACGCCATCGACTTCGTTCAGCGTGACGCGCGGTTCGGTCCAGTCGGTATCCAACCCGAACGCGCCGAGGACCACGACCGATTGCACGCCGCTCCATCCCGGCGTGTACGAGAACGTCGTGACCGTATCGCCCGCATCGACCGGGGCCGCATCGACGCTCGCGTCGACCCCGCTATCGGGACTCGCAGGGGTCGACTTCGCTCCACACGCGGAGAGCGCGCATAACAAACTAAGATAACGAACCGACATATGGGCGGTAGACGCCCCTGGTGTCACATTCGTTAAGCGCGCGATCGCGAATCCTACTCCGCGAGTGATCCGCGGCACTCGCTGCGCGACTAGAGGTCGACCGCGTAGACGTAGCTCGCTCGCGGAAACCGCAGGTAGCGATCCGCGAGCAGGTCGTGAGGCACGACGGTCTTGGCGTCGACGTACTTCGCGATCAGCGCGAGCGCCGCGGCTTTATCACCGCGCGCTTTGATTCCAGCGACGAGCTTGAGCATCTCGTCGGCCGCGGCCGGCATCTTGTCGATATGCAGGACGAACGCGCCTTTGTCCTTGCCGTTCGCAGCGGTGGCTTCGGGCTT
>CAZDGY010000221.1:0-8770 GCA_964504685.1 uncultured Kofleriaceae bacterium
GGTGATCGCAGCGCCGAAGTGGTTCGACACCATGATGAACAGCAGGCCGAACGTCAGATAGTTGTTGTGGATGCTGCGTTGCTTCGCGCGCAGCGACAGCGTCGGGTCTTGGTCTTTGCCGGATTTCGTCGCGGCGACGAGCGCGCGCTGCGACGGCATGATGCACAGCCAGACGTTGCCGGTCATCAGCGTGCCGATCAGCACTCCGGTCTGGATAAACGCCGCGCGACCGTCGAACACTTTGCAGAAGCCGAAGATCGCGCCGAACAGCATCGCGACCGACAGCGCGGTTGCGAATCGCGGGTTCTTCTCGCCGATCGTGCGCCACAAACCGTCGTAGATGATCCAGCCGGTGAACAGCGACGAGATCGACAGCGTGACCGCGACGCCATCGTTCATCTCGTAGACCGACGGGTTCACCAACCCGCCGCGCATGTAATAGACGACGACGAGCAGCGACAACCCGGTCGCCCACGTCGCGAAGTTCTGCCACTTGAACCAGTGCAGCGGCTCCGGCAAATCGCCCGGCTCGAGCAGCTTCTTCTCGACGTCGTAGAACGCGCCGCTGTGGACCATGAACAGCTTGCCCTGCGAGAGCCGCGACAACTGGTGATGCTTCTCGAGGTTGCGATCGAGCCAGTTGAACAACATCGAGTTGCCGATCCACATGATCCCGGCGATCAGGTGAGCCCACCTGAAGATCACGTCGAACAGCTCGTTCGGATGCACGGCGGGCGACTATATATCCCAAGCGCGGCGGATCGCTTCGGCGATCCCGCCACCGGCGCCGGCGGGCCGGACGAGCACGTCGGTCGCTTTCGAGCGCACCGCATCGGGCGCATCGCCCATCACGAACGACCGCCCGGCGACCTCGAACATCGGCACGTCGTTGACCCAATCGCCGACCGCGACCGCGTCGGCGAGCGTGCACCCGGCCGCCGCGCACAGCTCGGCGAGTGCGGTGCCCTTCGTCGGCCCAGCCGCGCGGACGAGCACGGCGTGCTTGCCGGGGCAGGCGCCGACCGGAAAGCTGACCGAGAACAGGCGAGGCGCATGGGCGCGCAGCACGGCGTGCGCCGCGGCGACCGGGCCGGCGTCTCCGACCGCGACCGCGGCGAGCGGGCCGCCGCCCCACACGTGCTCGGCGAGCACCTCTTCGACGACGCGCAGGTTCGGCGACCACGTCCGTACATAGCTCGCGAACGGTTCGCCGGAGCGATCATGGTGGATCGCAGCCGCCTCGAACACGAAGCTCGCCAGGCCGTGCGCGCCGAACGTCGAGCGCAGCAGCGAGGTGAGCTCCGGCGACATCGGATGGTGCGCGAGCGTCTCGCCGGTCGTCACGTTCACCAGGTGGCTGCCCTCGACGCATGCGATCGGACCGGCGATCTCGCACGCCTCGGCGGCGCCGGCCGCGCCCGAGTGCAAGCGCCCGGTCACGATCGTCACGGTCACGCCGCCGGCGCGCACCTCGCGGATCGCGGCGATATCGCGGTCGTCGACGCGGCCGTCGTTGCGCAGCAACGTGCCGTCGAGATCGAGCGCGAGCAGCCGATACATCGTTGCAATGTAGCAAACGAACCTGACGCGTCAGGCCCGCAGCTGCATGAACCAGCGGCGGTGCGCCCAGCCGAACCACAGCGTCCATACGCCGATCGCGAGCGAGCTGACATTGATGACGATCTCGGTGACCACCGCTCCGGCATCGGGCGCGCGGTACACGCCGTTCTCGACATCGAACAGGATGTCCATGAAGCCGAGGTAGAGGCTCGCGCTGCCCGCAGCGAGCAGCCAGAACATCGCGCTCGGTCGTCGCGCGCCGAGCATCGCCGCCGAAGCCGCCCACGTCACCGCGAGCCAGCCATCGGCGACCGGAAACGAGTTCTCGAACGCGAAGTACGACGGCGTATCGAGGCTCGCGAGCGCGCTGCGGTCGACGAAGAACCACACGACCCAATAGGCGACGACGACCACGAACGCGATCCACAGCAGCGCGATCAGCGCGCGTAAGAACCTCGGCTCGGCCACGCATCATCGTGCCATCGTCGGAGCTGACATGTAGGTGGTGCGTCGCCGAAATAGGCCGACGCCGCCGTGCGTTGCATCGGACATGCGCGAATCCCTGCTCGCAGTCCCGTTCCTGCTTGCCGCCTCGACCGCATTCGCGGTGCCGCCGCCACCGACCGGCCACGTGCGGGTCGGTGCGAACCATCACATCGGTGATGACTCGTTCATCGCGAAGTACGGCCACAACGTCGACGTTCGGGCGAGCGAGCGCGATCGCATGCACCAGCACTTGCAGTACGTGCGCGACTGGCTCGCCGCGCGACCGGCGACCAAGCCCGAGCTCGAAGGTCGGCGCGCCGAGATCCTCGCGGACTTCGACGCCTACATCGCGAAGTTCACGACGCCGAAGAACGAGCACGTGCCGTGGCGCACGCCGGTGTTCATCGACGATGAAGGCACGATCTGCGCGGTCGGCTATCTGATCCAGCAGACGACGAACCACGAGCTGCCGCAGCGGATCGCAAAGCAACATCGCTACGACTTCATCGAAGACATCGCCCAGGCGATGCCCGAGGTCGCCGATTGGGTCGCGAGCTCGGGGTTCACGCTCGACGAGATCGCGCACATCCAGCCGGCGTATTCCGAGCCCGAGGTCAGAACGTGGCGGACGTGGGACCTCGCGAAGTACAAGCCCGCCGACGGCGCCTACGACAAGCTGAATTCTCGCGGCGTGTTCAAGCACGGCATGATGGAGGGCGAGTGGGTCGCGATCGCGCCCGCCGACGGAAAGAACGACGAGCGGATCGTCGGCCGCGGCACGATGAAGCACGGCGCAGGGATGTGGACTGCGCTCTACGACGACGGCAAGACGTTCGGCGAAGGCCCGTACGTCGACAACGCCGCCGACGGTCCGTGGAAGCTCTATCACCCGAGCGGCGCACTCGCCGCGGAGGGCCAGTTCTCGTACGGCACTCGCACCGGCTTATGGCACTTCTATTACGACACGCCGGACAAGACGCCGATCGCGACCGGCAAATTTGGCTCGGACGGCGGGGTCACCGGCAAGTGGAAGCACTTCGACGACCACGGCGAGCTGCTCGCGACGACGTGGACTGAAACGCCATCGCAGTGGCACGACACCGATTGGGATGTCGACGGCGGCGAAGGCTTCATGCTCGACATCACCGCGCGGCCGGGCGAGATCAAGCACATGAGCCATCGCGGCACCGTGAACAGCGAGCTGCAGACGCTCGACATGTACGCGCTCGACGGTGAACGCATCTACGCGCTGAGCTCGTATGGCCTCGACATCATGTACGATCAAGACGGCAACCGCCTCGTCCACGCCGACGACGGTAGCTGGACCTCGGAAGACTGCCATTGGAATGCAAAGCGCAAGGAGTACGCGCACCGCGCCGACCTCGTGCCCTTGCACGGCGCGCTCTACACCGACGCGCGGCGCCGCGCGAAGCCGCAGCACGAAGGCGTCGGCGGTAGCGACGCCACGGATCCCGGCCCGACGTGCCGCGCTGCAGTCGCGGTGGCCCCTGCTCGCGCCGGCAAGCTCGATGCACTGCTCGCGCAGCGCGATCAAGTCCGCTCGCTCACGCCGCAGTTCGTGCGCAGCACCGTGCTCGGCGAAGAGCTGCCCGATAGCGAGCTGTCCGAGGCCGACCGCGAGAACCTGAAACGCGCGGGCGATATGGCGCGCGTGCTCGAAGAAAACATGAGCATGTATCTCGAGTGGCCGCACATCGACGGCCGGTTCGTCGAGCTGTTCCAACGCATGGCCGGTCGCAAGACCAAGGTGTGGGTCGACGGCGATCCCGAGGCGGACCAGAACGAGGCGCCAGAACCGCCCTCTACCGCGAAGCTCTAATGCCGCGCGAGCTTGATCGCGAGCGGCCAGCGCACCGAGCGTCGCTCGTCGTCGGGCCAGATCGCGGCGAGCTCGGCGACCAACGCGTCGAATGCGGCCGGGCCGACGCGTTGCACCAAGCGATGAGTCGCCGACCAGCTCGACACGTAACCGACGAGCTCGGCGCGCGTCCACGACTCGATCATTTCTAGCGTCGGTGACTCGACCGCGGGCCACGGCAGCACGAGGTCGCGATAGCCGTTCTCGACATGCTCGCGCCCCGCCGGCCAATACCGAGCGATCGCCGCGCGGTAGCGGTCGATCGCCTGCATCGCGTCGCCTTCGAGCCGTTGCACGCCGTAGCTAACGAGCGCGACGAGCGCTCCCGGCCGAGCGATCCGCGCGACCTCCGCGACAAACCGCGGCCAGTCGAACCAATGAGCCGCTTGTGCGGCGACGACCAGGTCCGCGCTCGCAGCGGGCAAGCCGGTCGCCTCGGCCGAGGTGCAGCGATACTCCACGCCGGCGCGAGTCGGGGCGACAGCGAGCAACGCTTGCGACGGATCTACGCCGATCACGTGGCCGAAGTGCGGCGCGAGATCGATCGTGAGCTGACCGCTGCCGCAACCGAGATCGATGGAGACCTCTCGGCGGGTGCAGCGCTCGGCGAGTGCGGCGGCCAACGCGGCTGGATAGTGCGGGCGAAACGTGGCGTAGCGTGCGGCGAGCGCCGAGAAATCGGCCACGACGGTCGCGGCTTGCCCGGGACCGTCAGCGCCGCCGAAGGGCGGTGCGGTTAGATCGCCGCTCAAGGATAGCGGCCCTGGATCCCGATCCCCGCCTCGAGGTCGATGTTGACCCATGGGCCGAACGTCGCGGTCTCGCCGATGAATACGTAGAACCCGTACGCGCGATGGAGGTCGAGCCACCAGCCTTGGATGCTGCGGCCGCCGAATTCGGTGCCGCGCGAGGCGCTCGCGCCGTCTTTGAAGTTGGTGAAGTCGAACACGACCTGGGTCGTGAGGAACAACTTGCTGCGGCCCGACTCGCTGAAGAAGAACCGTGCACCGGGCGCGAGCTGAACCTGCCGGGGCCCATCATCGAGTCCAGGTTTCGACGGGAAGTCGCGGGTGATGCCGAACCGAGTCTCGACCAACAGCTCGACCGCATCGGCCACGCCGTACGAGACCTCGAGGTCGAGCGGAATCGGCGCGAGGCCGAGGCACACCGACGCGAAGCCGGCACCTGAGCTCGCCGTCGAGCCGCAGTAGTCGGTGTCCTTGTACGTGACGATCGCGCGCATGCCGATCGGCAAGCGCAACGACAGCCCGACCTGATGGCGATGGCTGTAGAGCTCGGGGGGCTCCCGGACCGGCATCGCCGGTCCGGTCGTGGGTGGTTGCTCCCGGGGCGGCGGTGGTGTCGCCGGCGGTGGCGCGCCGTCGTCTTTCGCCGGGGCGATCGGCCCGGAGTCTGCCACTGCAACGACCGGCACTGCGAGCAGCGCTAGCGCGAGGACGATCCGCATCGCGGACACGCTAACACGCCGGTGCCGCAGAGGAGGTGGTGCTAGGCTGCTCTAGATGATCACGCGCCGCCAGCTCCTCGCCGGCATCGCCGCTGGGTTGGCGTATTCGAAGCTCGCGCGCGCGATCGGCCCCGGCTCGAAGTTCCGGTTCGGCCAGCTCCAGCTCGGCGCGGGCACGACGTGGAACCCACGCCCGACCGCGTTGCGTCGCATGGCTTGGGAGATCGAAAAGCGCACATCGGTCGACGTCGAGCTCGAGCCGGCGACCGTCACGCCGCTGTCCGATGCGCTGCACGAGACGCCGTTCCTTTATCTCGCCGGCGAGCGCGAGCTCGATCTACCGACCACCGCTGGAATCGAAGCGCTGCGCCGATTCTTAACCTTCGGCGGCTTCTTGCTCATCGATAGCGCGGAGGGCTCGACCGACGGTGCGTTCGACGGCTCCGTACGCAAGCTGCTCACCGCGATCTTCCCGCCACCCGACAAGGCGCTCGAGATCATTCCGACCGATCACGTCGTGTTCAAGAGCTTCTACCTGCTCGACAAGCCGCTCGGCCGGCTCGCGATCTCGCCCGCGATGGAAGGTGTCGTGCGCGACGGCCGGCTGGTCTGCGCCTACATCTCGAACGATCTCGGCGGCGCCTGGGCACGCGATGACTTCGGCAACTACGATTTCCCGTGCGAGCCGGGCGGTGAGCGCCAGCGCGAGCTCGCATTCCGCATGGGTGTCAACCTCGTGATGTATGCGCTGTGTCTCGACTACAAGTCGGATCAAGTGCACGTGCCGTTCATCATGAAGCGGCGCCGGTGGAAGCCGGATGACGGCGCGCAACAGCCGACGATCGTGATCCCTCCCGCCCTGACGCCGAAGCGATGAGTATCGCGCTGTTTTCGCCGGTCGTTCGCTACGGCTTGCTCATCGCGGCAGCGCTGCTCGCATTGCTCACCGTGCTCGTGGTGCGCGCGGGTCGCGGTCGGCTCGGCGCGGCGCTCGGCGTAGCGGCATTGCTCGCCGGCGGCGCGGTCGCCGGCGAAGGGCTCGTCGCGTTGACCGTGCGGCTGGCGGCGCCTGGCGCATCGGAGTTCAACGAGTACCGCTGGGTGTTCTTGTCGCCGTGGGGCCGGGTCGGGCTCGCACTCGGCGGGCTCGCCGTGCTCGCGATCGTCGGGCTCGCCTGGCGGGCTTCGCGCAATGCGCCGGCGTGGCGACGCGCGTTGATGATCGGCTTGCGCGCCGGTGCCGCGGTCGTCGCGCTCGTCGTGTTTCTCGAGCCGGCGGTCGAGCTCCGCCAAGTCGCGCGCGAGCCAAATCGCATCGCCGTGTTGATCGATGACTCCGCGTCGATGGCGCTCGCCGAGGACAGCGCCGGCCCGACGCGCATCGACCGCGCGCGTCGGTTGATCGCCGCCTCTCACAGCACGCTCGCCGCGTGGGAGACCGAGCACAAGATCGACTACTACACGTTCAGCGAGACGATCGTCGCGACGTCGCCGCAAGCGCTCGCATCCGACTCGGCGCAGGGCAAGTCGACGTTGATCCGCAAGGCACTCGAGAGCGTGCGCGCGCGCTACGAAGGCCACGACCTCGCCGGCATCGTGTTGATCTCCGACGGCTCTGCGACCGGCAGCTTCGACGAAGACTCCGGCGACGGCGCGGTGCGCGACTTCTTGAAGTCGCTCGACACCAAGGTCCACACCGTGTGGGCGGCACGCGATGGCTTGCGCGATGTCGCGGTCGCGAAGGTCATGGCCGACGAGTTCGCGTTCGTGCGCACCGTCGTCCGGATCGAGGCGGTGATCCGCACGACCGGCATGCCGGCGCGCCAAGTCCCGGTGACGCTGTCGACCGATGGTCAGCCGCTGCGGCAAAAGCTCGTCGAGCTGCCCGCCGGCGCGCACGACGTCGCGGTCACGTTCGAGGTCACCCCGCCGCGAGTCGGCCGCTACGTCTACGAAATCTCGGTGCCGGTCGCGCCTGGCGAGGCGGTGACGACGAACAACACGCGCAGCTTCGTGATCCGCGTGATCCGCGACAAGATTCGCGTGCTCCAAGTCGCGGGCTCGCCGTCGTGGGACGTGCGCGCGCTGCGCCAGATGCTGAAGAGCAACCCGAACGTGGATTTGATCAGCTTCTTCATCCTGCGCACGCAAGACGACGTGTCGCTCGTGCCCAACGACGAGATGTCGCTGATTCCGTTTCCGACCCACGAGTTGTTCGAGCAACAGCTGCCGTCGTTCGATCTGATCATCCTGCAAGACTTCGAGTACCTGCCGTACGGCATTGGCGACTACCTCGAAAACATCCGTAGCTATGTCGAGGGTGGCGGCGGACTCGCGATGCTCGGAGGCACGACGTCGTTCACCTCGGGCGGCTACTACCGCACGCCGGTCGCAGCGGCGCTGCCGGTCGAGCTGTACTCGCAGCTCGACTCGAGCCCCGTGATCGACACCCAGAAGTTTTCGCCGCAACTGACCGACGCCGGTCAGGTCCATCCAGTGACCGCTCTGCGCTATGCGCCGGACGACAACGTCGCCGCTTGGCGCGCGTTGCCGCCGCTGGAAGGTGCGAACCTCGTCGCAGGTGCGAAACCAGACGCGACCGTGCTCGCGGTTCACCCTCGCCTGCGCACCAAGAACGGCAAGCCGATGCCGGTGATCACGGTCGGTGAGTACGGCAAAGGTCGCTCGCTCGCGATCACGACCGACACGTTGTGGCGCTACGGGTTTGTCGCTGCATCGCGCCCGGGCGACGACGGCCGCGCCTACACGAAGTTTTGGGAGAATGCGATGCGCTGGCTGATCCAGGATCCGGACCTGCGCAACCTCCACGTCGATAGCGATGCGGTCGAGTACGTACCTGGTGCCCCGGTACGCGTTGCCGTGCGCTTGCTCGGCCGCGATTATCAGCCGCTTGCCGGGGGCGTCGTGTCGCTGATCGTCAAGCGCGGAGCCGATCCGGCGCGCGCCGAACAAGTCCAGGCCGGCAAGGTGACGGTCGGCGACGACGGCACCTCGGTCTACGAGCTCGGCGGGTTGCAGCCCGGCGTGTATCGGGTCGAGGGCCACGCGCAGATCGCCGGCCGCCAGGTCGACGCCAGCGACATCTTTCTCGTGCGCGACGGCGGCACCGAGCTCGATCGCCCAGTCGGCGACCCGGCGACCCTCGAAGCGATCGCGAAGGCCACCGGCGGGACCGCGCTTGGCGCGATCGACGAGCTGCCTTCAGATCTGGCCTTCGATCCCCCGCGCATCGTCCGCGTCGACCGCCGGACCGATGTCGAGCTGTGGAGCCGCCCCGGGCTGCTCGTGCTGGTGATCGGGCTTTTGGGGCTGGAGTGGCTCTTGCGCCAGCGCAGCGGGTATCTATAGATAAGCGC
>CAZDGY010000222.1:0-8748 GCA_964504685.1 uncultured Kofleriaceae bacterium
ATGGTGCTGGTCGCGGATCGCTACCTGCTCGTGCCGTCGCTCGGGCTCGCGGTGTTCGCCGCGTGCGCGCTTGTCCGAATTCCGGACAGCCGGATGCGAGCCGCGTTGATCGCGGTGATCGTGCTCGCCGCAGGCCTGCGCACGCTCGACGCGCAAGCCCAGTGGTCGGACGCGCGTGCGCTGTGGTCGCGGGCGGTCGATTCGAACCCCGCCGACGGCGATGCGTGGAGCAACTACGCCGAGACGCTCGACCAAGCCGGCGACTCCGACGCCGCAGTCGCCGCGACCGAGCACGGCCTACGCGAGAGCACGTCGCCACGGCTGCACCATCGCTACGCGTTGTTGTTGGCCGAGCGCGGCGAATCCGATCGCGCACTCGTCGAGATGCGCGCGGCCGCCGACGGAGGAGACTACCGCGCGATGTCCGATCTCGCGCTGTGGTTGTCGAATCTGGGCCGCAGCGCCGATGCGCTCGCGTGGGCGAGGCGGGCGACCGCCGCAGCACCGGAGTACGTCAATGGCCAACGCTTGCACGGCAAGATCGCGCTCGCCGCAAACGAGCCGGCCGAGGCACTCGGCGCGTTCGAGGTCGCGTACGCGCTCGAGCCGAGCAATCTCGCGAACCGATTCAACCTCGCGCTCGCACTGCTCGCGCTCGGCCGCACCGCCGATGCCAAGCCGCACCTCGATGCGGCTGCCGCCGATCCGGCGCTCGCGCCGCGCGTGCACGAGATCGAGCGCTCTACTTCTCCGTGACGCTGCCGGTGAGGTTGATCCCGCACGCACCGGCGATGCCGGGCGCCGCGACCCAGATCGCCGTCGTTCGCATTTCGCGAGCCTAGCGCATTCTTGGTCGCTCGCAGGGCTGCGCTCGGGCGCCTGCGCGGGCGAGTATCGCGCCATGTCGTCGTTGCTCGCCGTCGTCCGCCGCGCGCTCGATCGCGGTTGGTTGCTCGGCGTCGCGGTCGCGGTGCTGTACTTCGCGGTCGCACCCGACGTGATCGTCGACGGCGATAATTCGGAGTTCTCCACGCTCGCTCATTTCGGCGGCGCTGCGCACCCCTCTGGCTATCCGTTGTACGTGCTGTGGCTGCGCGCCTGGTCGTGGTTGCCGGTGCACAGCCCGGCGCATGCCGCTGCGTTGGCGACCGCGATGCTCGGCGTCGCATCGGTCGTCGTGATTCGCGCCGCGGCGATCGCGTGGGGCGCTCGACCGGCCGCGGCCTCGCTCGCCGCCGCGGTGTTCGCGACCGGGCCGGTCGTCTTGCACGTCACGACCGAGGCCGAGGTGTTCGCGCTCAACGACCTCGTGATCGCGACCGTGCTGTGGCTCGCCGCGGCGAACGGGCCGCTGCGCGGTTCCCGGCGAGCGATCGCGCTCGCGCTGGTCGCCGGGCTCGGGTTGTGCGCGCACATGACGTGCGTGCTGGTCGCACCGATCGGCATCCTCGGCGTCGTCCGCGGGATTCGCGAATCGCCCGCGCGCCGCATCGCGATCGCCGGCGCGCTCGCGGCGTTCGCGTTCGGGCTCGTGCCCTACGTGTATCTGCTCGTCGCTCCCGACTCGCCTGCGTCGTGGGGCGTCGTGCGCAGCTTCGATGGGTTGATCGCGTCGATCACGCGCCGCGAGTACGGCGGCGTCGGTGCGTTCGCACCCGGCATGCCGGGCGGCGACCTCGGCCACAACGCCTCGCTGCTCGCGACCACGCTCGCGCGCGGCTGGCTGTGGCTACCGCTCGTGCTCGGGCTCGCGATGCTCGGCGCACGCTCGGTTCGTCGCGCCGTTGCGGATTCCGCTGCCGAAGGGCAGCGCGGTTCGATCGAGCCGCGACTCGGCTGGGTGCTGCTCGCGGTGTCGTTCGTCGTCGCCGGCCCGCTGCTCGTGATGCGGTTCAATCTGCCGACCGCGCAACTGTTCGATCAGATGAGCGAGCGGTTCATGCTCGTGCCTTTGTTGCTGCTCGTGATCCCGGTCGCGGCGGCGTTCGATCGCATCGCGGCGCTCGCCGGTCCGGTCGTCGCACGCGCGCCGGCGTGGGCGGGGGAGGTCGGCGCGGTCGTCGCGCTCGGCCTGCTCGGTGCGATCGCTTCGCTCCGGGTCGCCGCGCTCGATTCGCCCGCGGTCGAGAACGGCATCGTCAACACGCTGCGGTCGTTGCCGGAGAACGCCGTGCTGTTGATCGCGTCCGACGAGCAGAACTTCGGCACGACGTACGTGCAACAGGCGCTCGGCGTCCGGCCCGACGTGCTCGTGATCTCGACCGCGATGTTGTCGCGCGCCTGGTACCGCGAACGGATCGCCGCGCGCGGCGTGGTGCTGACGAGCCGCGACCCGATCGCGATCGCCGATCAGCTGATGCGCGCACATCGCGCGGTATTTGTCGACATCTTGATCGGCGCGGTGCAAGCCGCGTTCGGAACGTATCCGTACGGCACGGTGTTTCGCGTCGTGCCAACCGGCCAACCGACGCCGACGATCGACGAAGCGATCGCCGAGAATCGCGAGCTGTTCGCGCGGTTCGAGCTCGACGAGCCGCAACCGGGCCCGGCCGACGGCTACGCGACGATCGCGCACGCGCGCATGCAGCAGACGTGGATCATCCTCGACGACGGCCTGCGCGACGACGGCCGCGCCGACGAAGCGACGAAGCTCGATGCGTTTGCCGCGCAGCTCGGGCCAAGCCCCTAGACTCGCGCTTGACGCGCCGATGATGCGCTGCGAAGGTTCGGCGATGCGTTGGCTCGTGGTCGTCGCGCTAAATATTGCGGTTGTGCGAGGCGCTCTCGCCGCTACGCAGGCGTGCTACGCGGGGATCGACGAGTCCGGCGACGCGCGCATCGCCACGGTGTTCGTGCGCGATGTTGACCGCGACGCGCGCGAGATCCGCACCCGCACGTGGCGAGCGAATGCTCCGCATCGCGAGTTTGCTACAACCTTCCACATCGCCGCCGATGACCATGCGTTCGGGTATGACTCGCGCGGCATCCACGGGACTGGTGCGCTCGACGGCGCGCCATGGGCGTGGACCAGCTATGACTACGTAGGCCAGGCGTTCGGTGGGAAGCTGATCAGCAGCGCGCGGATCGTCAAGGACAGGTTCTTGGGCGGGACCCGATTCGAGCAAAACGATCTCGTGCGCTGGCACGTGACGACGGTCGCCACTGCCTTCGACTGCCGTGACCTCGACCGTAAGCGCGCTGCGCTCGACGACTCCGCATCCGACGCGGTGCGCACTTGCTTTGCTGGGTCGCAGACGCTGCTCGGCGACACGAGCTCGGTCGTCGTCGAGCAGATCGTCGAGAGCAAGCGGATCGTACTCGTCATCTCATCGCCCAAGCTCGACAACCGCGTCGTGCTCGCGATCGACGGCAAGGCAATCACGGCGAGCAACGGTCACGCGTGGATCGGCACCGGCACGCTCGATGGCAAGCTCGGGGCGTGGACCAGTTACTCGTACCGCGCGCGCGTCGACGACTCAGATCTCGTCGTCACCGGCACGCTAGGTGGCAAACGGATCAAGCGCACCGACGTGAGCTCCGGCCCCGTGACCGGCACAGCCTCGCTCGACGCGTCCGCGTTCGACTGCGCGCATCTCGAAGAACGGCTCGCGACGTTGACCGCGACGCCCTGACTTCTAGCGCTTGCGACAGACCGCCACGAGGAAGCCGCCGACATCGCGCGCGCCCGGCAGGTCGGCGAGCTGATGCTCGGCCCAGCGCATCGCGGCGCCCAATAGCGGCACACGCAACACCGCCGCGGTCGGCGTGATCACGCGGATGCCGCGGGTCGCGACCCAATCGAGCCCGGCGGGGAGATAGCTGCGGATCGCGCGCGCGTCGTCGTAGCGGGTGTAGACGTGCTCGTCGTTCGCCTGCTCGGAGATCGCGGTCGGCGGCTTCATCGCCTTGACCAGCCGGCGGATCGACCGCGCGTTATAGAACTCGGCGAGCACGTAGCCGCCGGGCCGGACGACGCGCGTCATCTCGCGCAGCGCACCGACGATATCCGGAATGTGTGCGAGCACCTTGAACGAATACGCGACGTCGACCGATTCGCTCGCGATCGGCAGCTCGGTCGCCGACGCCTGCGCCACCGCCAAGCCGCGGCTCGCCGCGCGCGCGAGCATGCCGGCCGACAGATCGATGCCTGCGGCGCCGCGCGCGAACTCCGCGACGCGATCGAGGATGAGGCCCGTGCCACAGCCGACCTCGAGCACATCCTTGCCGGTTGCGTAGCGCTCGACGAGCTCGACCTCGAGGTCGTCGAGCATCCGGTGATAGGGCAGGTGGCGATCGCGCTCGTACCAGCCCGCGAAGTCGTCGTAGTACGAACGATTGTCTTTCAACTGCGCACCGCCTTCGGCGGTACCGCGCGGCCGACGTTCGCCGGCCTTGCTGCTCTCAGAGCTTGGCAAGCAGCTCTTTCTTCTTCGCGTCGAACTCCGCATCGGTCAGCACGCCGGCGGCCTTGAGCTCGCCGAGCTGCTTGAGCGTCGCCATGATCTGATCTTTGCTCTCCGGAGCCGCCGGCTTGGCCTGCGCTCCGCCCATCGCGTTCGCCATCTGGCCGGCCATCGCGAAGCCCATGCCGATGCCGGCGCCTTGCAACGCCCCGCCACCGCCGTCGCCGGTCTTCAGGCCTTCGGCCGCGCCCATCATCATCTCGGCCTGTGCGAGCTGCTGGTACGCCGCCATGCCGCCCGGCGCCGAGCCCATGCCCGCGACGTAGGCCATGCGATCGACGAGCTTGTCGAGCCGCTCCTTGTCGTTCTGATCCATCGTGACCGAGAAGTCACCGAACCGCATGATCTCGACGCCGTACGGTTCGATGTTCTTGCGGACGTTCGCGAGCGTGCTGGTCTCGATCTCTTCGGTGTACGCACCCGAGGTGACCTTCATCAGCGGCCAGTTCTGTTTGACGATCAGCTCGGCGACGCCGTCCTTCATCGTCTTTTGGACTTGGCTCTTGAACCAGCCGAGGAACGCATCGTTGTCGGTGGCCCGTTGACCGACGATGCCGATCACGAACTTCGGCGGATCGATCACCTTCGCGGAGAACTCGCCGTAGACCATCAGCCGCACGCGCAGCTGGGTCTGCGGATCTTGGATGTCGCCGATCGACGTACCGAACTTGATCGACGGCAGCTCGCGCGTCGTGACGAAAAAGACTTCGCAGATGTAGACGTTGCCGCCGGTCATCTTGTCGACCAACAGGCCCAAGAACGGAATGCTCGAGCCGTCCAGCGTGTGGCGGCCAGCGGCGAGGCTGCCGACGAACTTGCCGTCCTTGAAGAACAGCGCGACCTCGTCTGAATCGACGGTCAGCTGCGCGTGGCTCGGGATGTTCTGATCTGGGTGCTTATAGACCCAGAAGTCCTTGGCCGAGTCAGGCCGCGCGATCGCTAACTGCTGAGTCCCACCTTTGATGAAACTGATGATTCCCATGCGCACTCCTGATGCCCGCTGTTGGCAGCTAAAGAACCCGCCGTAACGTAGCACACAGCATAAGCACCCCTCCTGCAAACCAAAGGGATGGGTCAGCTTTTTTCGCTTGAACCCAATTCCACACATTGTAATGTGCGCGCCGTCCACCCACCTGTAGGAGACCGCATGCGCACGATCCTAAGCCTGTCCATCTGCCTCATGTTTGTCGCGTGCGGGCCGAACGTCCGCCCGGCCGGTGAAGGTGGCGATGGTGGTACCGAGGGCGCTAATTGCCCGGCCGATCCGCAGGCGGAAAACTGCAACGACGGCATCGACAACGATTGCGACGGCCTGGTCGACTGCGCCGATCCGGACTGCTCGGGCGTTGGCTCGTGCCCGGTGTGTGGTCAGGTCCAGCATCCGCTCGGTTCGCCGCTCGCGCTGCCCGACGGCATCGGCGGCACGTCGTGCACCGGTGAGAACGACACTACGAGCTGCCCATCGGGCCAGCGCTGCTACGACATCACCGGCGACATGGACGCCTCCGGTGACAGCTACGAGTGCCGCGTTTCGTACACCTCGAAGCTGAACTTCAGTGGATTTGCTCCGACCCAGACGTTCACCGACATCTCGAACATCCAAGAGGTGTGCATCACGATGGAGCACTCGTGGATCCGCGATCTCGAGATCAATCTGACCTCGCCGACCGGCCAGGTCGTCAAGCTCCAGCAGTTCCAAGGTCAGACCTGCGGCACGGACCTGGGCTCGATCTGCGAGGTCTACTACGGCCAGGCGAACGACTGCGATAGCGACGACGCGCCGGTGCCGGGCGTCGGTGTCGAGTATTGCTTCACGCCGACCGCGACGAACCCGGATCCGATCAGCTACGCGAACGCGGGCTCGACGATGACGCAGGAGCCGTACTGCGGCGGCGGCTCGACCGTGCCGGGCATCCCGGCCGGCAACTACCAGGCGTCGAGCGGCTTCGCGACGCTGATCGGCTCGACGCTCAACGGCGATTGGGAGCTGTCGGTGACCGACCTGTGGCCGATCGACAACGGCTACATCTTCAAGTGGTCGATCGCGTTCGACCCGAGCATCGTCGTGAACTGCTCGGGCCCGGTCATCCAGTAACGCGCGCTCGGTTTCGCGTTACGGTCGCCGCGTGACCATCATGCGGCCGAACCGGCTGATCGGCGGGCTCCTCGCGCTCAACGTGGCGTTGATCTCGATCGGTGCGCTCGCGATCGGCGACGGCGGTGCGACCACCGTGGGCAGCGCGACCACTGCGGGCGGTGCGACCACCACGGGCTCGCCGCGGATCCACGTCGGCCTGGTGTTCGACACCGGCGGCAAGAACGACAAGTCGTTCAACGAAGCCGCGTGGCGCGGCCTGCAACGCGCGCGAGACGAGCTCGGCGTCTCGATCGAGTTCATCGAGCCGAGCGAAGGCGCCGACCGCGGCACCGCGCTGCGCACGCTCGCCGCGCGCCATCTCGACCTCGTAATCGGCGTCGGGTTCATCTTCGGGAGAGATCTCGAACGGCTCGCGGACAAGTTCCCCGGCGTCCACTTCGCCGGGATCGACTACTCGCCGAGCGACGGCGTGACGATCCCGCCGAACCTCGTCGGCCTGCGATTCCGCGAGCAAGAGGGCAGCTTCTTAGTCGGCGCGATCGCGGCGATGATCACGAAGACTCAGGTCGTCGGGTTCGTCGGCGGCATGCGGATCCCGCTGATCCGCAAGTTCGAAGCGGGCTACACCGCTGGGGTTCACTACGTCTGTCCGGCGTGTCGCGTGCTCGCGGCATATGCGGGCAGCGAGCCGAAAGCGTTCTCGGACCCGACGCTCGGCCAGGAGCTCGCGACCGCGCAGTACGACGACGGCGCCGACGTGATCTTTCACGCTGCGGGCAAGACCGGCGACGGCGTGTTCGCCGCGGCGCGCGAGCGCGATGCCAAGGCGATCGGCGTCGACAGCGATCAGTTTGCGATGGCGCCGTGCTGCGTCGTGACCAGCATGGTCAAGCGGGTCGACGTCGCGGTCGTACAAGAAGTGCGCGACGTGATCGCCGGCAAGTTCCACGGCGGGTTACGCGAGCTCGGCTTGGCCGAGGATGGCGTCACGTTCGTCACCGACGATCACAATCGCGCGCTGTTGCCCGCCGACGTCGTGCAGCGCGCGAATCAGATCCGCAGCGACATCATCGCCGGCAAGATCGCGGTTCCCGATCGATGATCGCCTGCGAGCTCGACAAGCGCTACAGCGGCAAGCCGGCGCTCCAGCACGCGCGGCTCGTGGTCGCCCCGGGTACGGTGCACGCACTGGTCGGCGAGAACGGCGCGGGCAAGAGCACGCTGGTCAAGATCATCGCCGGCGTGATCGCGGGCGAGGGCACGCTGACCGTCGACGGCCGCACGATCGATCTCGCGCGCTGGGATCGTCGCGCGGCGCGGGCGGCGCGGATCGGCATCGTTCAACAGCACGGCGCGTTCGCGGGCACGCTCACCGTCGTGGAGAACGCGGTGCTCGGGGCCGAGCCTCTCGCAGGGCCGTTGCTCGATCTCGACGACACCGCCGCTGCGCTCGCGGCGCTCGGTGCCCGCACGGGGTTGCCGATCGATCCGTACGCGCGAATCGATCAGCTGTCGCTCGGGGCGGCGCAGCGCGCCGAGATCGTGGCGGCGCTGTACGACGGCGCGAAGCTGCTCGTGCTCGACGAGCCGACCGCGGTGCTCACGCCGATCGAGGTCGATGGCTTGCTCGCGACGTTGCGCCGGATCGCCGCCGAAGGCACCGCGATCGTGCTCGTCACTCACAAGCTCGACGAGGTGCGCGCGATCGCCGACGAGGTCACCGTGCTGCGCGGGGGCGTGACGGTCAAGACCTTCACGGCGCAGAGCGAGCCCCCGCGGTTCGAGCTTGCCGCGATCGCGCACGCGATGATCGGCAGCGAGCTCCCTGCGCCGACCCAGCTCGCGGCACCGGCCGATACCGCGAGCACTGCCCTCGAGCTCGCCGGAGTCGCGGTCGGCGATGACCTGCGGGACATCGCGCTGCGGGTGCGCGCCGGCGAGATCGTCGGGGTCGCAGGCGTCGATGGCAATGGCCAGCGCGAGCTCGTGCTCGCGATCGCGGGGCTCGTGCGACACGCCGGCCGCGTGCGGATCGGCGATCGCGATGTCAGCGCTGCGACGCCCGCGATGCGGCTCGCAGCCGGGCTCGCACACGTTCCCGAGGATCGCCATCACGGCGGGCTCGTGCTCGACGCGAGCGTGGCCGAGAACCTCGCGCTCGGGCGACGGGATGTCACCGGCCGGTTC
>CAZDGY010000223.1:0-8721 GCA_964504685.1 uncultured Kofleriaceae bacterium
CGCGAGCTTCGCGAGCCGCTTCAACAGCTTCGCGCGCTCGGCCGGGCTGGTCGACGCCGAGGCGTGATACTCGAGCGTCTGCTCGAGCCGCGGGTCTCCGGCCTTTTCGAGCACGCGCTCCATGCGCTCGAGCGCGTCGCGATCGCCGGGCAACAGCTCGAGCACCGAGCTCGATGCGTAGACGACGCCGTCGACATCGGCGAGCCGCGTCTCGTACAGCTGAGCGACGCGGCGCAGTTGGGTCAGCCGCTCGCTGCGCTTCGCGACCGGCCATTCCTTCGGCGCATCGGCGGCCTTACCGGCGCGCGCCATCTGCTGAGTGACCCGATGCGCTTCGAGATCGAGCTGACGGCGAATCGTCAGCGCGAGCCCGGCGTCATCGCCTTCGCGCTCGTACAGCTCGGCGAGCGACTTGAGCGTCGCGTCGTCCTCGGGATTCTCGGTGATGACCTGCTCGTACAGCTCGATCGCGCGCCGCGGCTCCATCTGGCGCTCGCGATACGTCTGCGCCATCTTCTTGAGCGACGTCATCCGCGTGACCGGATCGCCGGCGGTGTTGACCTCGGCTTCGAGGCTGTGGACGAGCTGCTCCCACATCTTCGAGCGCGCGGTCAGCCGGCGCAGTGCCTCTGCGACTTTCGGCGACGACGGCTCGATCTCCGCGATCCGTTGCCATGCGTCGATCGCGCGCGGGATGTCGCCCATGCGGAGCTCGGCGAGCTGCGCGATTTCTTCGAGTCGGCGCACGAGCTCGTCGCCCAGCGCGCCGGCTTCGCGCACGTTATCGAGCGCGAACTCCATCAGCTCGATCAGGCCGCGCCAGTCGCGGCGCTCGCGAAAGTGATCGACGTAGCGGGCGAGCGCCTCTTCGTGCGTCGGCATCACGCCGAGCGCCTGGTGCAGTAGCTCGGCGGCGCGATCGCGATCGCCCATGTGCTCTCGCGCGACGGTTGCGAGCTCGAGCAGCTCGGCGACCAGGCGCTCGGGAGGCGTGAGCGGGTTCTGGCCGAGCGCGTTGATCTCGGCTTCCATCAGCCGCGAGAGCTGCTCCCACTCCTGATCGTCGCGCAGTAGCTCGCGCAGCTCGCGCGCCGGCTTGCTCCCGGGATGCTCGTAGGCCAGCAGCTCGCCGAGTACCTCGATCAGCTTCGAGCGATCGGGCAGCTGGTTGCGATACAGCGCGGCACGGCGGCGCAGGATCTCGGCGCGCTCGCCCGGCTCGGAAACGACCGCACTGCGATGGCGCAGCATGCGCTCGAGCTCGTCCCACTGCGACGTCTCGGACAACGCCTGTTCCAACGCGTTGCTCGACGGCTTCGAGTACGGATCGACACCGACGGCGCGCCGCAGGTAGTTGATGCCGCTCTGGTCGTTCGCGGTCGCGAGCCGACGCTTGCCGATCTCGACGAACAGCTCGCCGGCCTTGTGCCGCCACGGAGCGGCTGCTTCGGCGCCGCCGTCGCGGAACCCCGGGCTCGCGTAGACCTCGGCGAGCGCCTCGGCAACCTCGTGCGACTGCGGATCGAGGCGCGACGCCTCTTCGAGATGGTTCGCCGCCGCATCGAGATCTTTGTGGCGGAGCGCGAGCCGACCGAGCTCGAGCCGGATCTCGGCCTTGCGCGCAGCGGCACCGGCAGACGTACTCGGGCCGATGACGTCGAGCTCGGCCTGAAACAGCTTGCCGACCATCGCGTCGTCGCCGAGCGAGGCGTACAGCGCGCGGGCCGAGTCGAGCGCGTCGGTCTTGTGCGGCTCGAGCTTCCACGCCTGCTGGAAGTGCCACAGCGCGCGATCGACGCGGCCGAGATGGTCGTTCCACAGGTCGGCGGCGCGGCGATGTTGCGCGGCACGCCGGGCGACGTGCTCTTTCTTCTTCCCATCGCGCTTCGCCAATTCCGCGAGCTCGGTCTCGAGCACTTCGACCGCGGCGGCGGGATCGTTCGGCTCGACGATCTCGAGCAGCCGATCTGCTGCGCGATCGTTCGTCGGATCGAGCTCGAGCGCGGTGCGTAGGTACTCGACTGCGGTCGCGGTCTCGCCGAGGACGACCATCGCCTCGCCGGCTTCGGACCACGCATCGGCGGCGCGCGCCGGATCGCGTTCTTGTTGCGCCCAGGTCGCGCATAGCTCGGCGAGCAGCTCGCCACGCCCGGCATCGCGCAACTCTTGGCGCAGCGTCGCGAAGCTCTTCGCTTCGGGCTGCGCACGAAACACCGAGACCCTCGTCTCGAGATCATCGATCGTCTGAGTTTGGGCAGTATCGTCCGACATCCCCGGGCGAGGTCACATTACCACGGAGATACGCGAGGTTCAGGCCTCGTGGTCGCCGTTGTCGACGAGCGCGAATGGCCATTTGTCGATCTTCGGCGCGCCCGGGAGTGGCGTCGGCTGCGGCGGGATCGTCCGCGACCGCTCGCGCCCGGGTTCTTGCACGCTCACGCCGCAGCGCGCGAGCACGAACTCGACCGCGCGTACCCGCTCCTGCATCGAGACGCTCTCGATCGGCAAGTAGCTGACCTGGTGCTGTTCGAGCATCAGCTTGACCATGCCGTCGATCCTCAAGACCGAATCCCACGACACCCCAGCGCGAACGCCGTCGTCTTTGAGCAGCGACTGGTGCGGGCGCAGGAAGAACACGACGCCTTCGCTGACCCACTTCATGTAGTCGCGAAATCGCTGGTCGTTCATCATCGCCGCGGCATTGGTCGTGTGCTCGGCGACGTACGCGAGGTTGTCGAACGCGCGATCGGAGACGAACTTGCCGTCGTGCATGTGCTCGACCGCGACCTGGCGCGCGAACACCCGCTCCTGATACTCCGCGACCAGATCCATGTCGGTGCGCAGCGCATCGAGCGCGGCCTCGATCTCGGCGAGCACCGCGCGGGCGACCTCGCTGATCATCGGCAGGCCATAGCGGCGACTGACGTAGCGGCACAGGGTGGTCTTGCCGGTCGCGTGACTGCCGACGAAATAGATCCGCATCGCCTGTCAGATACGCGATCGGTCTGATCTCTAGTCCGCGAGCCGGGAACAAGGTCTCGAATTGACTGTCGAATGGCACGAATGTTGGAACGTTGCGCGACATGCTTCGCCGGTCGCTACTGTTGTGGGGATTCGCAACGCTCGGCGGCGCGGGCTGTGGTGGTTCGAGCCATTCGCCCGGCACCGCCGACAGTCGCCCCGCCACGGACGCACTCGGTGACGCGCCCGCCGATGGCATGGCTTCGTGCGCCGGATCGGGCTGCGACCTCAGCTGCGATCCGGCCGACAGCTGGCTCGCGTTGACGCGCGGACCGGGGACGGGCATCGGCGACTCCGAGCCCGTGTCGCCGGCCGAGATCGGCGACGCGAGCTGGCACTTGTTCGTCGGCAACAACGTGTCGGACAGCGCGACGCCGAATGTCTTCATCTACGAAGCGACCGCGAGCGCACCGGATGCCGCGTTCACGCTCGCCGACGCGGCGCTGTCGACGACGCGCGACACCTACGATGCGGCCGGCGCGGAGACGCCATCGTATCTGCGCGCCGACGAGCATCGCGAGTACATCTATTACTGCGCGGTCGAGTCGTACACCGCGCCGAGCGCGCACATCGCCGCGCTACGCCGAGTCGATGGTGGTGTGTGGACGAAGGTCGGCGTCGTAGCCCCGAATGCTGCCGACGAGCTCACGCAGTGCGAGCCCAACATCGTGCGCGATCCGGCCAGCGGGATGATCGTCATGCAATACCTGACGCTGACCGCAACCCGCGTACAGGAGCGGCAACGCACGAGCGCCGATCCAGAGCAATTCGCGACCGCTACGCTGACCACGACGATCGACAACGATCCAACGCAGCCGTTTCCGAATCGCCTCGCGCTATCTCGCGATCCGTTCGCGAACGTCTGGCGCACGGCCTACGACCAAGCGCTCGGCAACTACGCGATGCACACCGTGCAGGTGTGGAGCGCGCATCCATCGATCACCGCCGCCGATCTCCCGCGCGCGCAGACGCTGCACGACGGCGCCCACGCGATTCACCTCGACCTGCACACCGACTTCACCGGCTGTGACATGACCTCGTGCCCGCAAGGTGCGGTGCTCCAGCCGTCGAAGGCGATCTATCCCGACGCGAGCGATGTCATCTTCTACTACTCGGGCTGGAACGAGAGCGGCGTGGCGGCGCAGCTTCAGATCAACGGACAACGCTGTCATCGCGGCGCGTAGTACAACCGCTGCGTGCTGTTCCCCACCACCGTCGTCGGAAGCATGCCCCAGCCGGAGTGGCTGATCGATCGCGCCGGCCTCGCGAAGCGGTTTCCACCGCGGGTCCGCGCCCGCGAGCTGTGGCGGGTCGCCGAGCCGTATCTCGCCGAAGCACAGAACGACGCGACGCTGATCGCGATCCGCATGCAAGAGGCCGCCGGCCTCGACATCATCAGCGACGGCGAGATCCGGCGCGAGAGCTACTCGAATCGGTTCGCGACCGCGCTCGACGGCGTCGATCTCGACAACCCCGGCTTGGCGCTCGATCGCAGCGGCCATCCGAACCCCGTGCCGCGGATCACCGGGCCGATTCGCCGCCGCCACGCGGTCGAAGTCGACGACGTGAAGTTCCTGCGCGCGAACACCGACCGCCGGATCAAGATCACGGTGCCGGGCCCGTTCACGATGAGCCAGCAGGCGCAAAACGATTTCTACCCGACGCTCGACGAAGCGGCGCTCGCCTACGCCGCCGCGGTCAACGACGAGATCCGAGACCTATTCGCCGCCGGTGCCGACATCGTGCAGATCGACGAGCCCTACCTGCAGGCTCGGCCCGAGGCGGCGAGGCGGTTCGGGCTCGCCGCGTTGCAGCGCGCGCTCGACGGGATCACCGGCACGACCGCGGTCCACATTTGCTTCGGCTATGCCGCGATCATCCACGAGCGCCCGACCGGCTACTCGTTCCTCGGCGAGCTCGGCGGCAGCAGCTGCAAGCAGATCTCGGTCGAGACGGCGCAGAGCAAGCTCGACCCCGCGCAGCTCGAGCCGCTGCGCGGTAAGCAGATCATGGTCGGTTGCTTGGATCTCGCGGACCCGGCGATCGAGACGCCGGCGATCGTCGCCGACCGCGTACGCCGCGCGCTCACCGTATTGCGGCCCGAGGACGTGATCCTCGCGCCCGACTGCGGGATGAAGTACCTGCCGCGCGAGGTGGCGGCCGGCAAGCTGCGCGCGATGGTCGAAGCTGCGAAGTTGCTGCGCGCCGAGTATTGATGGCAACGAGACTTTCGCCGGCTAGCGCTGCGACACGCCGCCGAGATCGATCGTCGCTCGCCAGATATCGGTCTGCTCGAGGATCGCGCGCGACCACGGGCCGTCCTCGTGCAGGTTGCTCGAGTAGTACGTGACGACGAAGCGCGTATCGTCGATCGGAGCGACCCCGGCGTACGAGGTGTCGCCGGTCGATGGAAACTCGCCGTACTCGAACCAGTCGAACGAGGTCCCGTTCTCGAGAATTTCGTAGAGCGCGGTGCGCTTGCGATCTTGCGGCTCGATGAAGTGCTTGCGCGCGATCATGAACAGATGGCCGCGGAAGTTGAACGCGACCGGGCCATCGAGTCGAACGCCATCGAGCTCGTTCGAGCACTCGAACGACGAGTACGGACGGATCGCGGTGCACACCTTGGTGCGCAACCGCCCGACATTGCCGAGTAGCTCGTCGTCGGTGCCGTCCATCCGCACGAACGCGACTAGCCGATCGGGCTCGAACACGAGCTCGGTCTCGAGCGGGGTATCGATCGCGACGTCGTAGATCGAGGCGCCCATCGTCCAGGTCTGGCCATCGGTCGACGAGAACAGCGACACCGCTTGGTCGCCATCTTCGTAGGCGGCGGCGTAGTACGTGCCGTCCGAGTCGGCGCGGATGCGCCAGAAGCTCCACATCGGCGGCCCGATCGGCGCCAACACCGACCACGTCGTGCCGGCGTCCTCGGAGATCGTGTTGACCGTGATCGAATCGACGTTCGAGTCGCGCGTCGAGGTCACCGGCAGTCGCGTGATCGCCTTGAGCGCGAGCTGGCCGTCGATCACGTAGAAGCACGGGTCTCGCAGATCGCGGTCGGTCGGCGCTGGAATGATCGCGAGCAAGTCGAACGTCGCGCCGTGATCGTCGGAGCGATAGACGCGGAGAGAGCTGTTCGGCCCGAGAACCTGGCTCTCGGCGGTGCGGTGCACGAGATAGGTCGCGCCGTCGAAGATCGTCAGATCGGTGTTCTCGTCGTGACCGCACGGACCGGTTCTGCAGTCCATGTTCGTCTCCTCGTAGCCGTCGACGAGGATCGTGGCCTCGTCGAGCCAAGCAGGTTGCGTCGTGTTGTCGCCGCACGCTGCAACGAGGATCGCGAGCGCCGCGAGCTTCACCCCGCACATCCGATTCCTCATGGCCGAGGCGTATCACTCGACCGGATGAACGTACAGGCTGCGGTCGATCCGGCACCGTGGACACGTGAAGCGAAGCAGATACAGATCGCGGTTGTCGTAGCGCACGACGTCGTCTGGCAATGCCGTCATTTCGCTGCGACAACTCGGACACCGTTGCCCGGTGCGCAACTTCGCGAGCTGAGCCTCGCGCGCGCGAATCGCGGTCGAAGGGGCTTCGCCGGCGAGATGACCGGGCAGCGCAGGGCGTTTCGCTGCCTCGAGTGCCTCGCGCCTCGGGAGCAGCGCGAACCGCCGGTCGACAAACATCCCGACGACGACGGTGACGCCGACGATCGCGAGCGTGCCGAGCACGATCATCATCCGGGCCTCACCAGATCGCGAGTGATCGCGGCGATCGTCGGGCAGCCGCACAGCGCCATCGCTGCATCGAGCTCGCGGCGGAGGATGGCGAGCGCACTCGCGACGCCTTCGCGTCCGCCGGCGGCGAGCCCCCACAGCACCGGACGGCCGACGAGGACGGCGCGCGCTCCGAGCGCAAGCGCCTTGACGACATCGGAGCCCCGGCGGATGCCGCCGTCGACGAAGATCTCGCCGCGACCAGCGACCGCATCCGCGATCGGCGCGAGCACGTCGATCGTCGCGGGCGACGCATCGAGCTGTCGGCCACCGTGATTCGACACGACGATACCGGCGGCGCCCGCTGCGATCGCGCGATGCGCATCGTCGGCGCGCACGATGCCTTTGACGATCACCGGCAGCTTCGTGATCGATCGCAGCCACGTGATCGCGTCCCAGGTCAGCGCTGGATCGAGTTGCTGGGCTACGTACGCGGCGAGCCCGGATTCGCCCTCGACTTCCGGCAGGTGACCGTAGCCCGACGCGAACATGTTCTCGATCCGCAGCCCAGCGGGCAGCGTGAACCGGTTGCGAACGTCGCGCTCACGCCGTCCGAGCACGGGCGCATCGACGGTGAGCACGAGCGCGCGGCATCCCGCCGTCTCGACGCGATTGACGAGCGCTTCGGTCGCGCCACGGTCGCGATACACGTAGAGCTGGAACCACACAGGGCCGGTCGCCGCGGCGACGACTTGCTCGACCGCGGTGTTGGACAGCGTGCTGAGCACGAAGATCGTGCCGGCGTCGCCGGCCGCGCGCACGGTCGCGAGCTCGCCGTCGGGATGAGCGAGGCGATGGAACGCGGTCGGGGCGACAAGGACCGGCAGCGCGATCGGCTCACCGAGCGCGGTGGTCGTGAGCTCGCGCCGCGCGACATCGACGAGCACTCGGTAGTGCAACCGAATCGGCTCGAACGCTGCGACGTTGCGGCGGACGCAGTGCTCGTCGTCGGCGCCGCTCGAATAATAGTCCCACGCGAGTTGCGGCAAGCGGGCGCGCGCTAGCGCCTCGAGCTCGTGCAAGTTGAGGACGTCCACGCCCAAGACCTACCATGCTAACGCGCGACGAATGTCCCGGGGAACGCGTACGCATCCTCGAACGGGAACTGGGCGGTCGCGAAATCGCCGTTCGCCACATTCGGGTAGCCCGACAGCGTCGTGATCCGGAACCCGTAGGTCACGCCACTCTCGAGCAACGCGGGATCGATCAGCACGCTGTTCGTCGAGCTGAAGTACACCGCGATCGTCGTCAGTGTGGTGTTCCCCTTGCCATCGTCGCCGAGTACCAGCAAGTCGACGCGCGAAGCATCGACTTTACCCGGCGTGTTCGTCCATTCGAGCAGTTGAGGGGTCGAGCGATCGACCACGAAGTCGAGGTTGTCGGCGTCGAGCATGAGCCCCGACAACGAGGCTCTGGTCGGCAGGGCGACCTCGGCGGGAACGATCGACGGGTTCGAGCAGCTCGCGGCGGGCAACACGTAGTGGTCGCTCGCGTTCGCGCCGAGGATCGGCGTGTCGCTGCCATACGCGAGCGGGCGATCGGCGTAGGTCGTCATTCCGAGCACCGGCACGTGGCCGGGAAATGGGATCGAGTAGCCGACCGTCTCGTTCGCGTTGGCCGTGGTCTGCTCGAAAGCGATCTGCAGGCCCGCGCCCACACCGTATTCAGTCGTCGGCTGGGCGTTGATCCGCCATACCCCATGCAGCGCGCCGCCGAAGCCCGCGTTCTCGATCCGGGTTAGCTCGTCGCCGATCGGCGCCATCACGCTGACGCACTGGTCGAGCAGGAAATCGTTGATCGACGCTTTCACCGAGAACACGCCTCCGGCGGTCATGTCGAGATCTAGAATCGCGACGGCGTCCAACGCGTAATGCGAGCCGACGGGGTCGACAAGCCCGACAAACAGTTGGTCGAACTTCGT
>CAZDGY010000224.1:0-5122 GCA_964504685.1 uncultured Kofleriaceae bacterium
CCGCCGTGCGAACCGCGTGCAGCTCGCCCGCATCGCGGACGTCGGCGATGGAGCTCGCGTCCGCTTCGTGGGCCGCGCGATCGCACGCAACAGCGACGTGCTCGCGCCTTACAGCGGCCGCGGTTGCCTCGCGGTCTATTCCGCGACGACGTTGAGCAACGGCCTCGACCGCAACGACGAGCACCGCAAGGTCGCAGCTTTCGCGGTCGACGACGGCAGCGCGATCATCGACATCGACCCCGAGCATGCGTACGTCGAGATCCCCGGCGTTGCGGTCGATGCGCCCGCTCCGCTCGCTGCAGTCTTTGGCGGCGCGATGCTGAAACGGCAGGTCGAACGCGCGAAGGTCGGCAAGATCGTCTACCTCGAAGGCGTGCTCGCTGCGGGAGACTGGATCAGCGTCGTCGGTACCGTGTCGCGCGACGCGGCCGGAACGTTGCGCTTGTCCGGCACGCGCGGCCAGCCCGTGCTGATCACGCCGGCTGATCCTGCGCTGCCCGTCGTTCGCGTCGCCTAACCGTCGTCGGGTACGAGCTCGGCGAGCGGCGGCATCGCGGTGAGCGCGCGCCACTTCCACGCGACGATCGGCACGACGACGATCGCGACCGCGCCACCGACCACGACCGCCGGCACCGTGCCGATCAGGAACGCCGCGAGGCCGGACTCCGCGCCGCCGAGCTCGTTCGACATGCCGATGAAGATGTAGTGGACCGCGCTGACCCGGCCGCGCATCTCGTCGTGCACGACCATCTGCTCGAGCGTGAGCCGGATGACGACGCTGATGTTATCGAGCGCGCCGCACAACACGAGCAGCCCGACCGACAGCGGGAACGACGTCGACAACCCGAACCCGACGGTCGCGGCGCCGAACAGCGCGACGACGATCAGCAGCACCCTGCCTGGCCGCTCCCACGGTCGGATCCGACCGCCGATCAGCGCCATCGCGATCGCACCGACCGATTGCGCCGAACGTAGGACGCCGTAGCCGATCGGCCCGACGTGGAGCACGTGCTCGGCGATCGCGGGCAACAGCGCGGTCACGCCCGCGAACAACACCGCGAACATGTCTAGCGTGAGCGCGGGCAACAGCAGCGGCGACTTGAAGATGAAGCGCAGCCCGACTCGCCAATCGCGGCGCGCGGTCGAAGCACCGGGCGTGGCGTCGAAGCTGCGCGGCTTCGGCAGCGAACGATAGAGGATCGCCGACGCGATGCCGGTCGCGGCGACCACCGCGTAGATCACCGATGGCACGAACACCGCGAGCGCGAGACCGGCGAGCGTCGGACCGCCGATCTGAGCGAGCTCCGACAGGCTCGACCCGACGCGATTGGCCCGCTGCAGATCCTCGCGATCGATGATCAGCGGGATCAGCGACGAGCTCGCGGGCGCATGCACGCTCGTGATGCAACCCTGCGCGAACAGCAGCGGGAAATACGCCCACACCGGCAAGCCGAGCGCCGACACCGCCGCGAGTCCGATGCCGACCGCGCCGGTTCCTACCGCGGCGACGAACGCGAGCATGCGCCGGTCGTACGCATCGACGAGCCGGCCCGACAACACGAACAGCGCGACCACCGGGATGACCTGAACGAGGCCGATCCCCGCGAGCACGAGCGTCGAATCGGTGCGCTGAAACAGCTCGTAGTAGACCGTCGTCGTGATGATCGCGCGACCGAGCGTATTCAGCGAGCGAGCCCCGACAAGCGGCAAGATCCGGCCGAGCGCGGCGTCGGGCACTACGCGTGGGATGCTACCGCAACCGCGATCGTTGCGCCCCGCCCGCAAGGGGGCCCCTCGGCCTAAGGATTCGGCCGTCCTTCGCTGCGCGCGGACAGCCGATCGATCGATCGGCCTTCCGCCTAGTGCTTGCCGGCGACTGCCGCCGCCGCCGCGACCGATGGTGCGCCATCGCTACCGAGCACGACCGAGAGCTGACGGCCTTCGGGCACGAACACCAGCTTCGTCGTCGGATTGGTCAGCGCGCGGAGCTGGACGAGTAACGGGGTCAGCGTCTTACCGAGCATTTCCTGCGCCTTCGCCTCGCCCTCGGCGCGCGTCTTGTCGGCCTCCGCATCGCTGCTCGCCGCGATCTGTGCCGTCTCCTTCGCCGAATCCGCGTTGATCTTCGCGATCTGCGCCTGCTGCGCCGCGATCTTGATCTCGGATTCCTTCTGGACCTCTTGCTGCTGCACGACGAGCCGTTGTTCGATCGCCGCTTGCACGGTCGGCGGATAGTCGATGTGCTGCAACGCGATCCGGCCGAGCTCGAGATGATGTCCGGCGATCCGCTGCTCGACGTGCTCGCGGATCTCGGCCTCGATCTTCTCCGAGTTCTCCGGCAGGTCGGTCATGTTGTAGTGAGCGAGCACGGTGCGCGTCGCGGTGAAGAACGCGGACTGCACGACGGTGTCGTAGTACTTGATGCCGAGATCCTTCTGCAGATCGTACAGCTCCTTCGTATTCGGCCGGATCGCGATGCCGGCTTGAACCTCGAGGTGCACGTCGTCCTGAGTCAGCACGTGCATCTTCTCTTCGTATTCGTTCCACTGCGCCGGGAACGTCAGCACGTCGGTCCACGGCATGTGCCAGTACAAGCCCTCGGACAGCACTTCGTGCCCGATGCCGGCGCCGGCGAACGACCACAGCCCGACTTGCCCGGCGGGGATCCGCGTCGCGCATCCGGCCACGAGAGACACCAACAGCAATAGACGGCCCATGCTCGGATCGTGCACGGCGCTTTTACGGCTGCCGTTACGATCAAATGAAGCGATCCTTAGGGAGCCGTTAAGGCATCGCGCAGTTGCGGCTGGGAGCTCAAATACTGGTTGTCGAGCCACAGCGTGTAGTCGCTCGTGATGGTCATCGACGACAGCCTCATGAACAGCGTGAAGTCTTGCGCATACGCGTTCCAGGCTGGGTTCCAACCGGGCGCCGTCGCATCGAACGCGGTGGGCTCGTCGGGATGCGCCGCGAGGTACGCCGATGTGACGTCGAGCGACTGCGCAACCGAATTGTCGGTCGTGTAGAGCGCAAATGACGCGTCGTCGAACGCGGCCCCATCGGGTGCGGTCCACGTCACCGTGCCATCGGTGCCAACATTGGGCGCGACCGAGATGTGAGGCGGAAGCTCGATCGACGTCGGCGGGCTCGCGCTCGCGGTGACTTCGACGTAAACGCTCGCGAATTCGAGATCGACCTCGAGGTCAAGCACGTCGGCGGATTCGAGCTGCGATGGATCGGGCACGGGAATCGCGACCGGTTCCGCGGTGTCAGTCGACGGCACGATGCCGTTCGACACGCCGACGAAACCGTTCGCGGTCGTCCAGATCGACGATCGCGCTTGCGCGGTGCCCGCGTGATCGCCGGTGAACGCGATGATGTCCAACGCGAGCGGCGCACCGTCGGTCGACAGGTCGAACTGCTTGTCGGTGATCGGCCCATCGACCACATCGAGCGCACGATGGATCTCGCTCCGGTTTTCGCCGTCGACTCCGCCAACTGCGATCAGGTCGCGCGGGCCGGGCGCGACTTGCGCTTCGTACTTGTACGGCTCCGGCGTCGCGCCGGTCTCGACCAGCTGCATCGGCGTGCCGCCGACCGTGAGGTCGACGCTCTGCGCGGAGTACGCGGTCACGTCGAGCGTCGCAGCGCCGAGGTCGGGTGGAACGCACAAGCCATCGAACGTCTGGTCCCCGTCGCCGATCGTCGCGTCGAGTTGATGCACCACCACCTGCCCCGGCACTACGGCGCTGGAACACGCGAATGCCGCGACGTAGTCGTCGGCAACCTCGTCGAGCCTGTAGCGCCAATAGCCATCTGCACCTTGGTCGCCGCTCGGCACGATCCAAGCGCCGGTCGCGCGATAGGCGACGAACGTCGGTTCGCCGTAGATCGCGAGGATCGGCGGCGATACGTTGTCACCGCACGCCGCGAGCGCGAGCGCTCCGACCGCCATCCCTAGATTTCGCATCGACGTCATTGGTGTTCGACGTTAAGGGCGTGCGCGATCGCCGACGAGGGTGTCGATCATCGCCTCGATCGGAGGGCATGGACGTGCGACCGGCGGCACAACGCTGTGGCTCACGCCGTTTTGGGTGGTGAGAGACACGCCAGGGGTCGATGAGACGACGGAGCTGACGTCGAGCTCGACAACGTACGGTTCGCCGAAATCAGGCTGCGATGAATAGCCTGCGGCGAGCGCAGCGAGCGGAATCGTGGAGTCGTGAGCGGCGCGCCACGAGGCCGTCGGAGAGACGTAGAGCAACGGGTCGGAACAGGTGTCGTTGTACACGACGAAGGAGAGGCCAGACACGCTCTGAGGAAGCCCGGCCCAGGTGAGCGCGCCCATGTCGTCCACTCCGAACTGGACGCCGTCCAGGTCAGGGATGGTCGCAACCTGCGGCCCTGCAACCGCGCTGCCGTCGATCTCCAGCACCACGGGGAAGGCGTCGTACGGATAGGCCGGAAAAAACGTGTGCAGCTGTACGTCACCATCGACTAATAGCGAAGGTGGCGCGAGAGCGATCGTGTACCGCAACGTCGAGTCCTTGGTGAGCACGACGTCGCCGAACGCGTGACGACCGCCGTGTGCGGTCCATAGGTCGTCGTTCTGGTACCAAGCCCCTACGTTTGGGCTGGGAACATCGATCGAAACCTCGGAGAGTGGCGCGCCAACAGCATCGACGTCGAGAATCGTCTGGTTCTCGTCTGCGATCGAGACGCCGCGCCGGATCGCCATGCCGTTGTCTTGGGTGTCAGACGCGATCAAGTCGTAGACCTCATCGGGGATCGAGATATCGAACGTGTATGGGTACGTCGTCGCCACCGGCTTCGCAGTGAGCCCGTCGACGTACGCGTCTCCGGGTCGCGCGAGCGATACGTGGACATCGTATTGGTCCGCTTGGACCGGTCCTCCGCAGCGCGGCAACTGGTTGTACCCGGTTTGATCGCCATCGCTCGGTACGGCCTCGATCTGGTTGATGATGCCGTCGTAGCCATCCGGCGCGCATACGGTGATCGCGGTGTACGCGTCATCGACGTCGAGGTCGAACGTCACGTAGCCGTCCGGACGCTCCGTCCCGGTCGGGGTTCGCCAGTCGCCGTGGACATCGTCGCGATACGC
>CAZDGY010000224.1:5222-8696 GCA_964504685.1 uncultured Kofleriaceae bacterium
CGCAAAGCCCCAACGCCACCACCGCCGCCACCCGCCATTGCATCGTTTCCACGATACACGCAGTCGCGCCGCTACGACCCACTGCGCGCTAACACGCGCTCGCGCCGGCACAATCGCAGTCGCCGCCGGTGTCGCAGCTACGGCTTGACCAGGACGCGGCCGGAGCGAGCCGGCACGCTGACGTCGACCGTGCCGTCGGCTTGCACGGTGAACGTCTTGCCGTCGCTGCCCGGCATCACGTCTTTGAGCGCGGTGCCGACCGGCAACGTCGTCTTCAAGCAGCCGCCGGCTTGCGCGCAGCTCTCGCTCGTCTGATCGCTCGAGTTCAACACGACGAGCACGGTCTCGTTCGCGCTCGCGCGCTCGAACGCGAAGATGCCGGCATCGCGTCCCGCGCCGGCGACCGTCGTCGACCACACCGGCGCGACCGTGCCGCGACGCAGCGCTTCGTGATCCTTGCGCATCTGGATCAGCGCCTTCGCCATCTGGAACGTGTCGTTCGACGTGTCGAAGCCCGGGTAGCCCGCGTCCTGGTTGCCGAGCCACATGTCCTCACGGTTCGCCGGGTCGACGCCGCCGTGGAACAGCTGCTCGGTGCCGTAGTACATGCACGGGATGCCGTCCCACGTGTAGAGATACATCAGCGCCGCGCGCAGATCGTTTGGGTCGGTCTTCTCGAACATGAAGCGCTGGACGTCGTGGTTGTCGAGGAAGCTGACCAGCAGTTGGTTCGGTGCGAGCCCGACGCCGCCGTCGGCCGACTCTGCCATCGCGCTATCGCCGAAGTCGGGGCCGGCCGGATAGCCGTTCGCCATGCACCACGGATCGGTCGTGTTGCGGCCGAGCCGTGCATTGTAGAGACACTCGAGGTTCTTGGTCGGCGGTGCCATGCCGCTGGTGTCGCCGAACACCGTGTTGATGCCTTCGTAGTACTGCGAGAAGTAGAACATCGAGTCGAACCGGCCAAACGTGCCCTGCGCGTCGCTGCCCGGCCAGGTGTAGCTGCCGATCAGGCTGTCGTTGCCGTCGAAGCCTTCGCCGAAGATGAAGAAGTTCTGCTTGCCGAGCTCTTTGGCCTTCGCGCGCATCGCGTCGGTGAAGTCGCCCCAGAACCCGCGCTCGTTGCGGTTCACTTCGGGGCGATCGATGTGCTTGACCGTGTCGATGCGGAAGCCGTCGAAGTCAGCGACCTCGATCCAGTATTGGAACGACTGGATCAACGCCGCCTTGACGTCGGGGTTGTCGGTGTCGAGGTCCTTGAGCCCGCCGGGGAAGTCGCCGGTGGTCTCTTGCTCGCGCACGAAGTCGGTCGAGTAGTCCTGCTCGTGCCACCAGACGTAGACCCGGCCCTTGCGGTGGAACCACGTCGGATCGTCGAACCACGACTTGTCGGACGGCCAGCCGAACCAATCCGGCGGACGCGGCGGCTTGGTGCGATTCAGATCCGGCCAATCGGGAAAGATGATCGGCGACGGCCCGTAGAAGCCGAGCGAGGTCCAACCTTGGACTCCGCGATCGTCGTAGTCAGGATCCCACTCGAGGATCTGCTCGAGCTGGCCCGCACCCTCGTTGCAGTAGGTCAGCTCGTCTTGCGTGCACTGATCGGGATGCGGCCCGCAGATCTGCAGACAGCTGTGGCTGTAACCGCCGCCGGAGATCGTGTCGTCCGGCTGACCGTTGCCGTTGATGTCGTAATAGAACAGCTGGCCCATGTGGTTCGTGACCACATCGAGGATCACGAGCATGCCGCGGGCGTGCGCCTTGTCGACCATCTCGCGCAGCTTGTCGAGGTCGCCAAAGTGAGCGTTCGGGCGCAGGAAGTCCTGCGTCCAGTAGCCGTGATAGCTGTCGAACCCGGCGTCGGATTCAACGTTCTTGACGACCGGCGAGATCCACAGCGCGGTGACGCCGAGGTTCTGCAAGTAATCGAGCTGATCGATCACGCCCTGCCAGTCGCCACCGTGGAAGTGACCGGGGACGGATGGGTCGACGTTGATGTCGTTGTTTGCATCGCCGTTCGAGAACCGGTCGATCATGATCTGGTAGATCATCTGATCTCGCCAATCGAGATCGGCGTTGGCCTGGTGGGGCTCGTCGGCCGGGTGCTCGAAATCCGAGGCGCCGCCGCACCCGGCGACCGCGGTGACGATCGCAGCGGTCAGGAGCGCGGAACGGCTGGCAGACGACATCGGGGCCATGGCGAGCACGATTCGTGCCCTACAGCTGCCCGCGGGATCAACACATTATCGACGAGGCGACGCCGATTCGTGTTGCCGTTCGCAACGCGGCGCGATCGGGCCGCAGCGGGACGCGACCGTCCCAAACTTGCGCAACCGTGGCCCAGGCGTGATCTGGGCTACCGGAACGGCTTGTCCCCTTCTGGTACTAGAGCGCCGGGCTCGTGGCTACGTTACGATAGCCACGTGGGAATCAGCGAGACACTGCGCGCAGTCATCGAGGCCGGCAACGGCGGCAAGCGCCTCGACGAGCTCAGCACGGCGCGCATCATCTGCGACGCCGCCGATCAACTGCACGCCGCTCATCAGAAAGCGGGCCTCGGCAAGTCGATCGGTCCGCTGACCCCGGGCGATGTGTCGATCAGCGACACCGGCGATGTGTCGATCGCGATCGCGGGCGGCACCGGGGCGATCGGGTACAGCGCGCCGGAGCAGCTCGGGGGCACCGGCGACCGCCGGAGCGATGTGTTCTCGCTCGGGATCGTGATGTGGGAATCGCTGACGCACCAGAAGCTGTTCGACGCGACCGGTGACGTCGCGATCAAGAGCGCGATCGCCAAACAAGACATCCGGCCGCCATCGGAGATGAACGCGAACATTCCGGCCGAGCTAAGCGCGATCTGCATGAAGGCGCTTGCGCGCACACCGGCCGATCGCTACCAGAGCGCGAAGGTGCTCGCCGCCGAGCTCGACGAGGTGCTCGCCGAAGCCGGCTACAACGACAAGCTGCCGATCACGAGCTTCGTGGTCGAGCTCGCGAAGCGCGGCGGTGGACGCAAGACGCCGCTGCCGCCGCCGATCAGAACCGCGATGCCATCGACGCCACCTGCGAACGTCGCCGCGTCGCCGATTCCTTCGATCTCGCCGGCGATGCCGACGCCGCTCGCGCCGCGTCCGGTCGCGCCGCAACCGGCGCCTGCTCCGGTGTTGCTCGCGACCGCGGGTCCGTCGGCGGAATCGACGCTTCCAGGTGCTGCGCCACCGCCATCCGCGCACGCTCGGCACACGTTGATCGGCTCCGCCCTCGGTCCCCATTCCCAGACCGCCCCCGCACCGTCGCCGCCGATCGTGCCCGCTCCGCCGATCGTGCCCGCCCCGCCGATTGTCGCTGCACCGTCGCCGCCGGTCGTGCCCGCGCCGCCGGTCGTGCCCGCGCCACCGGTCGTCGCTGCACCGTCGCCGCCGATCGTCTCTCCACCGCCTCCGACGCCGACCCGCCCGTCCGCACCACAGCTCC
>CAZDGY010000225.1:0-8683 GCA_964504685.1 uncultured Kofleriaceae bacterium
TCGACCGGGAAGATCTTCTCGAGCACCGCGGCGACTTGTTCGGTCGACGCGAGGAACAGCACGAACGTCGCGATGCCGATCACGATGCCGAACACCGACAGCGCGAAGTGGCGCCGGCTACGCATCGTGTTGCTAGCGACCATCCGCACGAGATTCGGCAAGGGCATCATCGGCGTTGTCCTGCGTTATCCTGCGGGTCCGGCGTGCGCGGCGGCGAGCGCCTCATCGGTGGTCTCGACCAGCAGGCCGTCGCGCATCGCGATCACGCGCTTCGCGACGCTCGACACTCGTCGCTCGTGGGTCACGATCAACAGCGTCAGCCCTTCCTTCGCGTTGAGCTCGCGGAAGAAGTCGATGACCTCTTTGCCGGTCTCGCTGTCGAGGCTGCCGGTCGGCTCGTCGCACAGCAGGAGCTTCGGCTCGCTGAACAGTGCGCGCGCGATCGCGACGCGCTGCTTCTGGCCGCCGGACAGCTCGCCTGGATGACGGTGCGCGTAGTCCGACAGGTTGACCCGGCGCAGCGCCTCGCGGCCGCGGCCGACCGCGTCCTTGTGCGACGACGAAAACGACGCCGGCAGGATCACGTTTTCGAGCACGCTCTTGTGATCGAGCAGGTTAAACGCTTGGAACACGAAGCCGATCGACTTGTTGCGCAGCTCGGCACGCTTGGCATCGCCGGCCTTGCGGGTATCGACTCCGAGCACCTCGACCTCACCCGCATCCGGGTTGTCGAGGCCGGCGATGATGTTGAGCAACGTCGACTTGCCCGAGCCCGATTGGCCGACCAACGCGACGAATTCGCCGGCATCGATGTCGAAGCTGACGCCGCGCAGCACTTCGGTCTTTGCAGCGCCGACACCGTAGCTCTTCGTGATGTCGCGCAACCGAACGACCGGGCCGGCGGGCACGCGCGGAACCTAGCACGATTTACGGCGCTGCCTCGGCCTGCAGCTTCAATCCGTCGTTTCCAACCGTTGCCGTCACGCTCAGCCGTTGCCAGTGCTGTAACAGCGCGAGCAGCGGCTCGGGCAGCTGGAGGCCGATCGCGTCGAACATGTCCTTCCAGGCCGCGGGCGACAGCTTGCGCGGCTGGATCACGAGGCTGGCCGCCGGGGGCGCGCTCACCTGAGCCGATGTCGCGACGACACGATCGATCAGGCCATCGCCGATCGCGAAGATCGCGAGGGCGTCGGTCAGCACGTAGTCAACGGTCGGCACGGTCGGGATCGACAGCTCGTGGCCGGAATACGTGCCGAACCGCTTCGCGTGGTCGACCCTCGACCGCAAGAACGACGGGATGCGATCGAGCTCCTCGGCGAGCATGCTTGCGATCGCCGAGGACCCGGACAGATCGGCGGCGAGCACGCCGCTCGGCTTGCCATCGCTGAAGGTCTCGAGCGCCGCGCGCAGCGTGCGGACTTGATACCTGGACAACGCGATGGGATCGACATGAAGCGCCTTGGCGCAGGGCTCGAACCAGCCGACGCCCGCGTCGAGATCGAGGTTCCATTGCAGCGCGATCGGCGCATCCGCCGCAACGGCCTGCCATCCGGGCGGCGGCGCGAGCACGCCGTGTGCGACCGCGGCGGCGGCGGCAGCTGGATCGAGCGCGGCGGACAGCTTGAACCCGACGGCGCCGTTGCGAACGCCGGAGCCGATCTCGACGTGTCCGAACGCGCCGAGCCGCTTCGTGCATGCCGCCGCGCCCGGCCACTCGTGCGCGATGATGCCGAGCAAGCGCGGCAGGTCGACGAAGCCGCCGACCGTCGCGGTCGCGTCTTTGCCGGCGTAGAACGTGTCGCCTCCGGTGAGCGGATCGCGGCGCTGCCAGTCGCGCGAGTGCGGATCGTGGATCGCGGTGAACCACGCGGTCGACGGTGGGCCTTGGCCGACATGGACGAGCAGCCAGTCGTGATCGATCACCCAGCTGATCGAGTCCCCGAAGGAGAACGCGTACGTCGACACGACGAGGTCGCCGACCTTCGCGGTGCTCGCGACCATGCCGGCACCGATCGCCTTCGCGATAAAAGCGCGCATCGCCTCGGGCGCGGATAGATGAACCGCGAACGTCGGCGCGAGCTCGTCGGAGAACACCGCGATGTTGCCGTCGAGATCGAAGCCGAGGCCGGCGAGCTGGTTCTGATCGAGCGGATCGACGCCGAACTGCTCGCGCATCCCGGCCGACACCATCGCGGCGCTGGCGTCGAACACCGGGCCGACGAGATCGGCGAGATGTGCGACCGCGGCTTGGCCATCGCGCAGCGTCGGCGCGACAAACCCGTAGGTCGGCTGGCTCGGGAACCAGCGGGTCACCGGCAGCCGCGTCGCGATGTCGTCAGGGTCGGCTCCGCCGGTCGTCGGGCCGTGGGGCACCGCCGGCCCGCACGCGGCGAGCACCGCCGCGATCGCTAGGGATTTCATCGCTGAAGCTTCCCAGGAAACCGCGCGGCGCGCTGGCCGATAGCACCGGCAACGCGAGGCACAACCATGTATCCTGCGAGCAGCTCATGACGTCGATCGGCGGCCCCGGTGGCATCGGTGGACCTAAGGGCCCCGTCGGCCCACAAGGCCCGGAAGACCTCGGTGATGTCGCGGACGTCAACGGCAGTCGCGAGACCGCCGCGGCCGCTCCGGCAACGCCCGGCTCGATCGACGCGTTGGCCGCCGATCTCGCCGCCGGCAAGCTGACCCCGCACGAGGCGATCGATCGCTTGGTCGAAGCGACCGCGACGCCCGAGCTCGGCGCTGCAGAGCGCGCGGAGTTGCGCGAGCTGATCACCGACTTGGTGGCGAACGATCCGCATCTCGCGGCGCTCGCGAATCGGCTCTAGTACGTCATATCGCCGATGAAGATCGTGCCGGTGGTCGAGCCCTGTGGGCCGACGAACTGCACCGGCAAGCTGACCTTGCCGCCGATCGGAATCATCGAGAACGGCCGGGTCATCGGCCGACCGGTCGAGTCGCGAAACGCGGCGAGCAACTGAATCGTGCCCGGGCGCTCGACGTCGTTGACCAGCGTCGCGGTGACGACCGCTTTGCCGAAGTCATCGCGGACCTGGATCGATTCGACGTGCATCGACGGCGGCGACTCCGGCACCAGTACGCCGCGGACGTGGATCTTCGCACTCGCCGCGCCGGCACGCGCTTGCCGTTGGTCGTCGACGAGCACGAACGTGCGGGTCTCGCCCGGCGGCGTCCAGATCGATTGTGCACGTAGGTGGCCGATGATCGCGCCGTGGGCATCGAGCAGATCGCCGTCGAGCGAGACATAGGCGCCGTTGCTAGCGACGCTCTTCGCGTCGACGATCACGAACGACGCGGGTGGCTGGCCATCGTCGCCGACTGTATCGGTGCGCAGCTGCGCATTCGGCGCGACCACGACCTGATCGAGCCCGAGATGCCGGGTCGCGTTGTCGTTACAGCTCGCGAGCGCGAGCAGAGCGCAAAGAAAAGCGGCCCGCACCGCGACGGTATAGCAGCTAAGCGGCGCGGCCGGCCGGGCGCGCGTAGATCCGCAGTA
Organism: uncultured Kofleriaceae bacterium; assembly: GCA_964504685.1. GTDB lineage: Bacteria > Myxococcota_A > Polyangia > Haliangiales > Haliangiaceae > JABFXX01. The sequence continues at coordinate 3,521 of CAZDGY010000225.1, forward strand.
GCTCGCGCGCCTTCTCGGGCAGCACGAGCTCGCTCGTATCGAAGCCAGCAAGCGCGGTCGCGAGGGTCTGAACGCGCTCGTCATCGGTCGCGCGCTTGTCGATGATCACGCGCCACTGCATGCCGTTGGCCGCCTTGACCTTGCACAACCCGCCGCGCATCGCAGCGTTCTGGATCCCGACCTGGAGCGGCTCGTAGCTGACTTTGATCGCGAGCTGATCGGCTGCGGCCTCGAGGAGCTCGAGCATGACTGCGGACTTCATGGCGTAGGGCCACACTAGGGTCCGGCGATCGACGGCGCAACCTTTCTGTCCGGTAACCGGACAGAAGAGATCTCGCGGGTTTGGCCGGTTCAGAGGACGTCGGAGATCGGCAATGTCACCGAAAATAGCGCGCCACCGAGCTCGGAGCGGGTCACCGCGATGTGGCCGTGGTGCTGGTCGACGATGTTGCGCACGATCGGCAGGCCGAGCCCGGTGCCCTTGCCGTCCGGTTTGGTCGTAAAGAACGGCTCGAAGATCCGCTCGCGGTCGGCTTCCGGCACGCCCGGGCCGGAGTCGGCGACCTCGATCTTGACCGAGGTGGGGGTCTCCGACGCGGCGCGAACGATGACCCGGCCGCCTTGATCGACCGCGTGCACCGCGTTCGTAATCAAGTTGATCAGCACCTGCTCGAGCTGACCGCGCGCGGCGTGAATCACGGGGAGATCTGGCGAGAGATCGACCTCGAGCGCAGCGCCGCCGTGCTCCGCGACGTGCTCGCAGATCGAGACGCATTGGCGGACGACGCTCGTCAGATCGACCGGCTCGAGCTCCTTGCCGCTCGGCCGCGCGTACTGCACGAGATCGCGCGAGAACCGCAAGATTCGCTGCGCGCCTGCACCGATCCGCCGCAGCTTCTCGACGTCGGCGGCATCTTGGCCCTGCGCTTCGAGCCGGCGCACGAGGTACTCGGCGTAAACCGTGATCGATGTCAGCGGGTTATTGAGCTCGTGGACGACACCTGCCGCGAGCTCGCCGAGGGTGGCGAGCCGCTCCTGGCGCACGACCTGTTGCTGCAGCAAATCGATCTTCGATTGATCCTGGCCGATCGCGACGACCGCTTCGATCGATCCACCCGGTGCACCGGCGCGCCCGACCGGCGCGATGCTCCACACGCTGCGCACCTGGCCGGCGCTGCGAGTCGGCAACATGACGGTGACCGCGGCATGGTGTTGGCCCGATAACGCCGCCGCGAACGCGGACATCAGTTGGCCGCGCTGATCGCGCGAGATGAAGTCGCGGACGTCGCGGCCGAGCAGGTCGTCGCGGTCGAAGCCGGTGATCTCGAGCAACGCGCGATTGCACACCGTGATCCGCCAGCCGCGATCGATGCCGAGGATCAGAGCATTCGCGCTATCGAGCAAGCGCGCTTGGTAGTCGCGCAGGCCGATCGCGTCCTCGGACAGCCGGATCGCGCGCAGTTGAGCGGCGACTTGGCTCGCGATCGGGCGGACGACCGACTCGTCGATCCACCCGCGCCGCCCTTCGGCGGCGCTGCCGACCGGGAGCGAGTCCCGGTCAGCGATCGCATGACCGTCCTCGCCCGGTGGATAGCCGATGTCGAGCACGCCGTAGAGCTCGCCGCTCGCGGCGAGCGGGATCGCAAAGCCGGTCGCGATGCCGGTGAACGGCGAGTCCCAGCGGTCGCGCACCGAGATCCGCGCGCTCGCCGCGACCGCGCTCTTGAGCTTAGCGCGCGCCAGCGCTTCGGCGGTCAGCGCGATGCTGTCGGCTTCGACGCCATCGCGCAACGGCGCGCCACGGACGTAGCCGCGCGCTGGCTCGCGACTGCGAATCTCGACCGCACGCACCGCGAGCGCGCGGCCCGGCAGCAGTTGCGACAGGACGCCGAGCACGCGCTCGATCAACGCGACCTCGGTCGCCGCGAACGGCAACTCGAGTGCGAGCTCGCGCAACGCGGAGAGCTGTAGCGCGTCGGGCGCCGACTCGAGCGTCACTTGAGGCCTTGCCGCGAAGCGAGCTCGCTGAGGTCGTTGTGGCTCGGCGTGTTCGTGACGTCGCCGGGAGGCGGCGACGCGACCGCCGCGAACTCGCCGGTCGCCGAATCGTCGCCGGCTGTCTCGGGTTTGGTGAGCGGCTCTTGCTCGGAGGCCGCGCGATCGAGATCGAGCATCTTGGCGCTGCCGACGTAGTCGGTTGTTTCGTACTTCGTGATCCTTCCGATCTTCTTGACGATGCCGGCCATGCGCTCGGCCTCGGACAAGATCACGCGCACCGCGCGCATGTGAGCCGCATCGGCCGCGCTCTGGCGCTCGATAAGTTGGCCGTACGCCATCACCGCGGTGAGCGGTTGGTTGAGCTCGTGCGCGGCGGCACCCGCGAGCTCGGCGACGAGCGCCTGCTTCTCCGACAGCTGCAGCTTCTGTTGAGCGTCGAGCAAGCGTTGCTCCATGCGAATCCGCTCGCGCAAGTCGGTCAGGATGCCGACGGTCGCGACCTCGCGTTCGCCCTCGTAGATGATCGAGGCGGTCATGCTGACCGGCACGAGGTCACCGGTCGCGATCTTGACCTCGCGGCGAATCTGCTCGAGCCGACCGACCCCGCCGTACGACGTCGAGCGCAGCATGCGCATGATCTGGCGCCCGCCAGCCGCTTCGTAGAGCTCCCACACCGGCTTCTTGCCGATCACGTCGCGCGCGGCAGCGCCGAACAGCCGCTCGGCGCCTTGGTTGAACAGGATGATCATGCCGCGCATGTCGGCGGCGATGATCGCGTCGACCGTCGAATCGATCAGACGCTCGAGGAACTCCTTCGTCGAGCGCAACTCCTGCTCGAGTGCGCGCTCGGCCGTGACATCGCGAAACGCGAGGATGACCGCGCCGGTGCCGGCAAGCACGGTCGAGGTCGAGGCCGACACCCAGACCGGCGCGCCGGACGTCGTCGACAGCTCGAGATCGAAGCCATCGACGTTGACACCGGCGAGCACGCGCGAGATTGCATCGATGATCTGCTCGCGCTGGGCGGTCGGTACGAGGTCGACGAGCTCGCTGCCGAGCAGGCCATCGCGCGCGAAGCCCGTGATCCGTTCGGCCGCGCGATTGACGAACAAGATTCGCCCGGCGTCGTCGAGCACGACGACCCCATCGGCGCCGGCCTCGAAGTGTTCCTTGAGCGAATCGATGCCGCGCAACCGGCGCTCGGCCTCGTAGCGCGCGCGTGAGATCCGATGGGTCTGTTCGCGCAAGCTCTCGAGCACGGCACCGTGTCGCAAGTGCGCTGCGGTGATGCTCGCGATCAACTTGCCGAGCTCGACGCCGCGCGGCCCGACGTGGCCGACGCCCGGCAGCAGCTTGCGCAGCAGGATCGCGCCGAGCGAGCGACCGCGCCACTGCACCGGAAACACGACGATGCCGCGGACCCGGCGCGACGACAGCATGTCGGCGACCGATGCGGTGAGCGTGTGAGTGAGCGCGTCGTCGATCAGCACCGGCGCACCGCTGCGCATCGCTTCGCTGATCTCGGGATACTGCGCGATCGACAGCGTGAACCGGGACAAGGGCTCGGCATCGCTCGCTGCGACGACAAACGCGTGATCCGAGCCCTCGCTATGCGCGACGAGCGACGCGCGATCGAAACCGAGGAGGCCCGCGGTGATCGTCAACACCGACACGAGCGCCTCGGCATCGTCGCCATTCGCGGTGAGCACGTCGTTGATCTTCGCGAGCGCTTGCGCGCCGGCCCCGTCGCGGCGGGCGAGCTTGACCAGGTTGCGGCAGCGGTTCGCGATCACGACCGACGCGGTCGGCAGCTGCACGACATCGGTCGCTCCGGCCGCGAGCGCCGCGGTCGCGACTGACGAGGGAATCGCCGCGACGAGCGCGAGGATCGGAGTCTCGGCGAGCGCCGGGAGGTCGCGTGCTTCGCTGACCAGCTGCGCTGCTTCGCTGCCGATCACGATGAGCAGCCCAGGCAGTGCGTCGGTCGACGCGAGATGCGTCGCCGAGCGCGCCGACAATGCGCTCGCGCCGAGCTGCTCGACCAGCGCGTCGCGCTCGTCTGCGCTGCCGCCGAGCACGACGATTGGGGGCGCCTCCACGTCGCGGAATTATACCGGGCTTTATCGGGCTCGTCGGCGCTAGTGCGCACCCTCGTACGCCGCGAGCGCCGCCGCGAACACCTGCTTGACCGGCACGCCGTGGGCCCTTGCCGCAGCCGCACAGGCTTCGTACTCCGGCGCGACGTTGCGGACCTCGGCGCCATCGCGTGCGACCTTGACCGGAATCGCCCCGAATCGGGTCGCGACCTCGACGACGCTCCGGGCGAGTACCGTACGCTCGCGCAGCGAATAACGTACGCCGATCGTCGTGGTCTCGCGCAAGATCGCGGCGACGACCGCAGCGCGCGTCGCGGTCGTCGAGAGCGCCGAGAACAGCAGCGCCGGCCTGCCCTTCTTCATCGAGATCGGCAGCCACCACGCGTCGAGCGCGCCGGCGGCGAGCACGGCATCGAGCGCCGGTGCACACAGCTCGGAGCTCATGTCGTCGACGTTCGCTTCGATCTGCCAGACCGTGTCGCGGTCACTGCCATGGGAGGGCGCGACTGCGATCACGCGCACGACGTTCGCGCGATCCGGCAAGTCCGCGTCGCCCGCGCCCCAGCCGATCGCGAGCGGGGTACCGCTCGGCGCAGGTTGCCACGCGGTGACGGCGGACGCGAGGATCGCGGCGCCGGTCGGAGTGCACAGCTCGCGCGCGACGCCGCCATCGGCCATCACGCCGCCGGCTTCGCGCAGGACCTCGAGCGCCGCCGGCGCCGGCACCGGCAGCACGCCGTGTGCGCAGGTCAGCGTGCCGTGCCCCATCGCGATCGCTTCACAGCTGACACTCGTCGGCGCGAGCCAGGCCAACGCGGCGGCGTTGCCGACGATGTCGACGATCGAGTCGATCGCGCCGACCTCGTGAAACGCGACGTCCGCGATCGTCTTGCCGTGCAGCTTCGCTTCGGCTCGAGCGATCCGCGCGAAGATATCGAGCGAGAGCGCCTTGGTCGCGCGATCGAGCGCCGAGCCTTCGATCCGTCGCCTGATGTCTTCATAGTGAACGTGGACGTGCTCGTGCTCGTGCTCGTGCTCGTGCTCGTGCTCGTGCTCGTGCTCGTGCTCG
>CAZDGY010000226.1:0-2353 GCA_964504685.1 uncultured Kofleriaceae bacterium
ACGAATTCAAGGTGGTCACGACCGCGGCCACGGTCGGTGATGTCGCGGCGGCGCTCGCGTCACTCGGCGCGAAACCGCGCGACCTCGTTTCGATCTTGCGCGCGTTGCGCGCCGCCGGCGCGTTGCGGGCGGATCTGGAGACGTTGTGAGCCACGTCCCGCACGCGACGCATGGGCTCGGGGCGCCAACCGCGCCGGCCAAGCCTGACGACGCGCACACCGCGGCGAAGCAACTCGAAGCGTTCTTCACCCGCCGCTTGCTCGCCGAAGCGCAGCCCGACGGCGGCGGCATGCTCGACGGCGGGTTTGCCGGCGACACGTTCAAGCAGATGTTCAACGAGGCGCTCGCCGACAAGATGTCGTCCGGCAGCGGGCTCGGCATGTCCGAGCTGTTCGCGCAGCAACTCGAAAAGAAGGGCACGAGCGCGCAGCCGCAAGCGCAGCCGCCGACCGCGCTCGCGAAGGCGAGCCCGGTGCAAGCGATGCCGGCGCAGCTCGCGCCGGGTCTACCCGGTCTCGATCGATCCGCACCGCCCTTCGGCGCTGCTGCCGGCCAGGGGCAAGCCCTGGCCGTCGAAGATGCGCCGCACTTCGTGCTGCCCGTGCAAGGCACGCCGACGTCCGGGTTCGGCACGCGGATCGACCCGATCAAAGGTACGACTTCTGTTCACCCCGGGTTCGACCTCGCTGCGAAGGTCGGCACGCCGGTCTCGGCCGCCGCGGCTGGTACGGTCGTCCACGCCGGCCCGGCCGGCACGTACGGCAACCTCGTCACGATCCGCCACGACGGCGGATACGAGACGCGTTACGCGCACTTGAGCGCGGTCTCGGTCAAGGTCGGCGACCGGGTCGACGCGGGTGCCCCGGTTGGCGCGGTCGGCACGACCGGCTATTCGACCGGTCCCCACCTCCACTTCGAGGTCCGCCACGACGGAACTACAGTAGATCCAGCCCCCTTACTGCCTCTCAACAGATCGAAAGCTCGGACGATTCGGTAACCGAGGCCCGATATGCGAATCGATCCCAAGGTAGTGGTTCCGATCAGCGCTCAAGAACCCCGCGACGCGCAGACTCCGCGCGCCCGAGGTACAGACGCAGACGTCGTCAAGCTGTCTCCAGCAGCGACGTCCGCGGCGAGCTCGACCGGTGAGGTGGACAAGGCTGATCCCGAGGTGACGGCGAAGATCGCGAAGATCCGCTCGCTGCTCGAGACCGGGGCGTATCCGATCGATCTCAATCAACTCGCATCGCGCATTCTCGACGACGAGAAAGCCCGCGGGGGAGCTTCGTGAACGCAACTGATGACGAGCTGCGCGCCCTGGGCGAAGAGCTGCGCGCTCTATTTCTCGAAGAGCGCAAAGCGATCGCCAAGCTCGATCATCAGAAGCTCGCGTGGCTGTCCGAACAAAAGCGGCTCGTGGTCGATCGGCTGGCGACCGTGCGCCCCGCGCAGCCGTCGCCGACGATCAAAGCGTTGTTCGAAGCGATCCGCGCTGAAGCGCGCGCGACCGCGATGCTCGCGTCGACCGCCACCGCCGCAGTGCGAGCGCTGCTCGGCCGCGAAGTCACCGGCTACGACCGCCACGCCCGTCGTACCGAAACGACGTCGCATCGACTTCACGCTCGCTATTAACCATGTCCGACTTAATGTCACTCCTCAACGTCGGCGCCACCGCGATCGCGGCGCAGAACAGTGGAGTGGCCGTTGCGACGAACAACGTCGCGAACATCAACACCGATGGCTATTCGCGCGAGAGCGTTCAGCTCGATAGCTTGATCGGCCCGCCGTCGCTCGGCGGCGTCTTCAGTGGCTCACCGACCCGGGCTGCGAGCGACCTGCTCTCGACGCGAATTCGCTCGTCCGAAGGCTCGCTGTCGCGATCGCAGACGACGAGCGACGCGCTGTCCGATCTCGAGAACACGCTGTCTGCCGGGCCGTCGATCACCGACCAGCTCGCGACCGTGTTCTCCGACCTCGATCAAGTCTCGGCATCGCCGACCGACAAAAATCTACGGACCGCCACGGTCGGCGCACTGAACAACTTCGTGTCCGCCATCCACTCGGCCGCGGCAACGGTCGCGAGTGCGACGAGCTCCGCGGATCAGCAGGTCGGCGACATCACGACGCAGGTCACGTCGCTCGCGAATCAGCTCGCGGCGGCGAACAAGGCGGTCGCGACGTCATCAGATCCGACTGCACTGGATCGCCGCGACCAACTCGCGAAGCAGCTCGCAGGGCTCACCGGCGGCCAAGCGCGCGTCGATTCCGATGGCCAGATGCGCTTCGTGCTCGACGGTGGCGCGGTACTCGTCGACGGCCAGCAAGCCGCGACGATGCAAGCGACGCCCGATGC
>CAZDGY010000226.1:2453-8656 GCA_964504685.1 uncultured Kofleriaceae bacterium
TCGATCCGGGCCTCGCTGCGAACAGCGATCAGCTCGCGACCGCTGCGGTCGGCGCGGCGAAAGGCGACAACACCGGCGCGGTCGCGCTGTTCAAGTTGTCATCGCAGACGACGGCATCGGGTGGCACGCGCTCGCTGACCGACGCGGCGCTCGATATCTCGGCCGGACTCGGCTCACAAGTCGCGAACGCGAAGTCCGACGTCGCGACCGATCAGACGGTGTCCGATCACCTCGCGGATCTGCGCGACTCGCTCGCCGGCGTCGATCAGACCGAAGAGACGACGAACCTCGCTCGGTTCGAGAACACGACCGCGGCGTTGACCAAGTTCGTGTCGTCGATCAGCGACATGCTCAGCAACCTGATCCAGACGTTGTAAGGACGCGATGCGGATCACCTCAGCACACATCATGGAGCTCGCGACCGAGGCCACCTCGAAGGCGCAGGACAACGTCGCGAAGGCGAGTCAGGTCGCGTCCTCGGGGTTGAGCGTCGCGGTCGCGTCGGACGATCCGATCGCGTGGGTGACCGCGCAGCGCGACAAGATCCATGAGGCGCTCAGCCAAGGCGGCGGCGACGCGATCGCCACGAGTCGCGACCAGCTGCAACAGACCGACGGCGCGCTCGCGTCGATCGCGAGCGCGGTGTCGCAAGCGCGCGCCCTCGCGGTGCAGGCTGCTTCGGCGACCTACAGCGCATCGGATCGCGCCGCGCTCGGCGTCGAAGTCGAAGGTTTGTTCCAGACCGCGGTCGGCGCCGCAAACGCGCAAGGGTCTGACGGTGCGTATCTGTTGTCGGGCACGAAGTCCGACATCGCGCCGTTCGACGCCAACGGTGTGTATCAGGGCGATGGCAACACCGCCGCGATCACGACCAGCGATCAAGCCAGCCTCGCGACGAACGTCGCCGGCAGCGCGCTGACCGCGACGAACGGCGTCGATGTCTTGCCCGAGCTCCAGACGCTGGCGACCGCGCTCAAGTCGAACAACGTCGCCGGCATTCAATCGGCGCTCGACACGCTGTCGACCGCGACCGATCAGGTCTCGCAGGCCCGCGCGAGCGCCGGCACCGCGATGGTCGCGCTCAACGACGCGGACGGCGCGCGGCAGTCGCTCGAGACGCAATTGTCGACGATGATCTCGAATCTGACGCAAGCCGATGCGGTCGGCGCGGCGAGCACGCTCGCGCAATCGACCGCGGCGCTGCAGGTGTCGCAGGCGGTCTCCGCCCACGTGCTGCAGTCGCTCTCGCAAAACAACGCTTGATCGTCCCAAAAAGCGGACGAGTCAATGTGCGGAACCCAAGACGGTTTCCACCCCAAAAGGAAATGTCATGAGCATCTCTCTTCTCACCAACGTCACCTCGCTCCAAGCCCAGCAGAACTTGAACAAGTCGCAGGACGCGCTGTCGTCCTCGATCTCTCGGCTGTCGAGCGGTATGCGCATCAACAGCGCTGCCGACGACGCCGCGGGCCTCGGCATCAGCCAGTCGCTCCAAGCGGACATCCAGAGCCTCGGCCAAGCGCAGCGCAACACGAACGACGCCGTGTCGATGTCTCAGGTCGCTGAAGGCGGCATGAGCCAGATGCAAGACATCGTGTCTCGTATGCGCGAGCTCGCGGTCGAGTCTTCGAACTCGACGCTTGGCACCACGCAGCGCGGTTACATCCAGACCGAGTTCGGTCAGCTGTCTTCGGAAATCAACCGGATCAGCGGTACGACGAACTTCAACGGCCAGAACCTGCTCGACGGCAGCGCCTCGACCGGCCTGACGTTCCAGGTCGGCATCTACAACACGGCGAACGACCGGTTGTCGATGAGCATCACCCGCCTCGCGGCTTCGACCCTCGGCTCCACGTCGCTCCACCTCGCGTCGTGCAGCCTGTCGACCGCCACCAACGCGCAAGCGGCCCTCGGCGCGTTCGACGCTGCGATCAACCAGCTGTCGACCTCGCGCGCGAACCTCGGCGCCGTGCAGAACCGCATGCAGGTCGCGATCAACAACCTCGCGACGACCACCACCAACCTGACTGCCGCGAACAGCCGCATCACCGACGTCGACATCGCGTCGGAAAGCGCCAACATGACGCAGGAAAACATCCTGCAACAGGCTGGCATCTCGGTGTTGTCGCAAGCGAACCAGATGCCGTCCGCGGCACTGAAGCTGCTGCAGTAATCACCCGGGGTGGGAGCTAGACGATGACAGCGGTAACCTTCTCAGGCCTCGCGAGCGGACTCGATACCAGCTCGCTGATCAGCCAGCTCGTCGCGGCCGAGAAGGTGCCGGAGCAACAGCTCCAATCCGAGCAGTCGGATCTCTCCGCGAAGAAGTCCATCGTCGACAACCTTTCTACGACCGTCGCTAGCCTCGGCAGTCTGATGGGCGGCATGACGCTTTCGAGCGACGTGCAGTACCGGACCGCGAGCGCCAGCGATGCGCACGTAACCGTCGCCGCCTCCGGTGACGCGACTGCAACCGCGCACGACGTCCGCGTCGACCAGCTCGCCAAGTCACAGGTCACCACCTCGCGCACGTTCGCGAGCGCTGGCGCCGGTGTGCTCGGCGATGGCGGCTTGACGATCCAGACCGGCACCGGCACGCCCGCGAACGTCACCTGGAGCGCGACCGATACGCTCGCCGACGTCGCTTCGAAGATCAACGACGCGAAGGCAGGCGTCAGCGCGTCGGTGCTTTACGACGGCTCGAGCTACCGGCTCGTCGTGAGCGCGGATCAAACCGGCACGACCAACGCGGCCACGTTCACCGACTCCGGCGACAGCCTCGATCTGTCCGACCCGGCGAACGTCCAGGTCGCCGCGCAAGATGCGAAGGTCACGATCGACGGCATCCAGGTCACGCGTCCGACCAACATCATCGACGACGCGCTCAACGGCGTCACGATCACCGCGGTATCCGCGCAGGCTGCGACCGACCCAGACACGACGCTCACCGTCTCGGTCGACCACGACGCGATCAAGAGCCAGCTCGGCCTGTTGGTCAACGACTACAACGGCATCATCTCGGCGATCAATCAGCAGCTGACGTACACCGGCACGACCGCAGGTACGGACACGTTGTTCGGCGACTCGACGCTGCAGCAGCTGAAGTCGACGATGGACTCGATCGCGACCAAGTCGTTCGGCGGCATGACGATGTCGGACCTCGGGCTGACGTTCGACAAGACCGGCGTGCTGTCGCTCGATGACACCACGCTCGACGCGAAACTGGATGCGAATCCCAACGCGCTTAACGACCTGTTCGTGACCGGCGGCCTCTCGCAATCGTTCGTCGACATGTCGAACGCGTACACCGAAGCGGGCGACGGCATCCTGACGTCGAAGAGCCAAGGCTTCACCGACGAGTCGACTCAGCTGCAGTCGCAGATCGATCAGATCGAATCGAACGCGACCGCGCTGCAAACCCGTCTTCAAGATCAGTTCAACGCGCTCGAGGCAACGATGTCGAAGCTCAACAGCCAAGCATCACAGGTCTCGAGCATCCTCGGCACGTCCTCCTCGAGCTCGTCGTCTTCGACCACCAAGTATTAAGAGCCAACCATGAGTTTCCGAGCCGCCAACGCGTACAGGACAGTCGACCTCGAGTCGGCGCCGAAGACGCAGATCGTCGAACGCTTGTTTGCGAGGTTCGCCCGCGACATCGCCGACGCGCGCAAAGCGATCGCGGCACGCGACATCGTCGGCAAAGCGGCGCTGCTCGATCACGCGACTCAGATCGTCGTGCAACTGCGCGCGGCACTCGACTATCGCGCGGCGCCAGAGCTGTGCGCGAATCTAGATGCGCTCTACCGGTTCGTACTCGACCAACTCGCGATCGCGAACGTCAAGCTCGATGCTGCGCCGCTCGCCGGCTGCGATCGAGTGATGAACACGCTCGGCGACGCGTTTCGCCGCGCCCACGAGATCGCGAGATGACGACGATCGACCGCCTGCTCGAAGCGACGCCGATGCCGCCGGCAGAGGTCACCGACATCTCCGAGCTAATCGCCGCCGCCGATGCGATGACGCTCGCGCGCGGCAAGATCCTCGCGGTGGCCGAGCCGGCGACCGTCGACGCTACGCTGCTCGCCGAGCTCGAGCTTCGCCAAGACGCCTGGAACTCCGCGCTTGCCGAAGCTCGCAGCAAGTTACTCGGTCAGCAAGTCGGCGTTCGCGGCTTGCGCGCTTACGCCAGCCACGTCCGCTAGGCCGCGATCCGGCGGTGCTGACGGCGCGGGCGTCCGACCGTCAGGCTTGGCGACGACCTACATCCACCCAGATCCGCAACCCTGCGGATCTATGGCTGCCGCGCTGGCCCGAGCCTCGCAATTCCTCGGCTCGCATGCTCCCCTACGGTCGCCAACTCATCGACGAAGCCGACATCGCCGCGGTCGTCGACGCGTTGCGTAGCCCGTTCCTGACCTGCGGCCCACTCGTCGCTCGGTTCGAAGAAGCGCTCGCTGCGCGAGTCGGTGCTCCGTTCGCGAGCGTCTGCTCGAACGGCACCGCGGCGCTCCACCTCGCTTATGCTGCGCTCGGGATCGGAGCCGGCGACGAGATCATCACGACGCCGATCACGTTCTCTGCGACTGCCGCGGCGGCTTACTACGTCGGCGCGACGGTCCGGCTCGCCGACGTCGATCCGATCACCGGCAACATCGACGTCGCGTCGGTCGAAACGCTGATCGGGCCTCGCACCCGCGCGATCGCCGCCGTTCACCTCGGTGGCCAGCCGGCCGACCTCGACGAGCTGGTCGCGCTCGCGCAGCGCCGCGGCCTCCGCCTGATCGAAGACGCGTGCCACGCGCTCGGCGCCGAGTATCACGGCCGGCCGATCGGCAGCGGGGCATCCGACGCGGTCGTGTTCAGCTTCCATCCGGTCAAGCACATCACGACGGCAGAAGGCGGCGCGGTCCTCGTGCGCGACGCGGCGATCAAGCGCCGGGTCGACCGGCTACGCCAACACGGCATCGAGCGCGACCCCGCGCTGATGTCGGCGCCACCCGCCGGCCCATGGGTCTATGAAGTCGCCGAGCTCGGCTGGAACTACCGGCTGTCCGATCTGCAGTGTGCGCTCGGCATCTCGCAGCTCGCCAAGCTCGATCGCTTCGTCGCGCGGCGCCGCGAGCTCGCTTGCGTATATCGCACCGCGCTCGCCGCCACGTTCGGCGATGCCGTGTCGCCGCCTGCCGAATTCGCCGACCGCAGCTCGGCGTATCACCTGTTCGCCGTCGCGATCGACTTCGAGCGGTTCGCTACGACACGCGCGCACGTCATGACCGCGCTGTCGGCCGCCGGCATCGGCACGCAGGTCCACTACGTGCCGCTCTTCGACCATCCACTCCATCGCGCGCGTTGCCCGGGCGAGCTGTCTCGTCCGCGCCCCGGCGCCGCTCGCTACTACGCCCGCACGCTCAGCCTGCCAATGTTTCCCGCGATGACCGACGACGATGTCGTCCAGGTCGTCGCCGAGCTTCACCGCGTTCTCGGAGATCAGCCATGAAGATGCCCAGCAGTCTCGCCGCCTCTGCCTCGCCCGCCGTGCTCGACGATCGTTCGGTGTTGATCACCGGCGGCACCGGATCGTTCGGCAAGGCGTTCGTCGAAATGGCGCTGAAGAGCCGAGCGCGCAAGGTCATCGTGTTTTCGCGTGACGAGCAGAAGCACTACAACATGGAGCGCCAGCTCAGCGACCGTCGACTGCGGTTCTTCGTCGGCGACATTCGCGATCGCGATCGCCTGCAGACTGCGCTACGCGACGTCGATGTCGTCGTCCACGCAGCCGCGATGAAGCACGTCCCGATCTGCGAGTACAACCCGATCGAGGCGGTGCAGACTAACGTCAACGGCGCGCGCAATCTGATCGAAGCGGCGATGTCGTGCGGGGTCGAGCGTGTCCTCGCGCTGTCGACCGACAAAGCGGTCTCGCCAGCAAACCTCTATGGCGCGACCAAGCTGTGCATGGAGAAACTGCTGATCGCCGCGAACGCCTACTCCGGCGACCGCGCGACTCGGTTCTCGTGCGTTCGCTACGGCAACGTGATGGGCTCGGCAGGTAGCGTCATCCCGTTGTTTCGCGCTCAGAAGCAGCGCGGCGCGCTGACGATCACCGACGCGCGGATGACGCGATTCTGGATCGAGATGTCGGATGCGGTCGCGCTCGTGCTGCGCGGCCTCCAGCTGATGGCCGGCGGCGAGATCTTCATCCC
>CAZDGY010000227.1:0-8635 GCA_964504685.1 uncultured Kofleriaceae bacterium
AGAACCTCGTCGATCGTATCCTCGGCATCGCACACGTCGAAGTCGTCGCGCAGGATCCGACGAATCCCGACTTGGAGATCGTCGGCATGCCCGCTTCGCGTCAGCTGTTCGAGCAGCTGCGCGACTCGATCGAGATCCAGCGCCAAGCGAAGAACGTCTACGGCGTCGTGTCGTAGGCACGGCGCAGCCGTCCAAGCGAGCGAGGTCAGCCGTGTCTCGGCGATCGTGCGACTCGCAGACGTTGGCCCCCATCCAGGGGCCGGACGAAAGCCCAAGGGCCTGCGCGCCGGCGTCAGCCATGCGGGTCGCATCGATCCGTTCTCGAGCGGCGCGCAATTCTACGGCTGGTCTGCCGCGCGCTGGCGCACCAGCGTCTATCCCAACGGATACGAACCCGCCGCGATCGCCGCGCCGCTCACCTGGATGCTCGGGGTCGGCTACTTGCGCGGTAGACCGATCGGCGTGTTCACGGTGCCAAGTCGGCGAGCGACGCAATAATCACTTAGAGATAGGACTCACTTGCCGACGACGACGCCGCCGATCACGCTCGCTTGCTTCGGTTGACCGGCCGGATACACGCTCATCACCGCACCGTCTCCGACGTCGTCGGCGACGTATGCGAGGATTTCGTTGCCGATCGCGACGTGTTTGGCGTCAACCGCGCTGATCGCGAACCCGGGCTCTTGGTGCGGCATCTGCTTGATCGGCCCGACTCCCTTGCAGTCGCGCTGATAGACGACGCGCCCGCTCGATCCGCTGTAGTCGATCCGATCGATCTTGTCGGTGTCGTGGCAGCTCAGCTCTTGCCACGGCGTGGTCGTCTTCTTGAACGTCAGCATGACCTTGTCGCCATCGTGCTTCATCGCCGCGACGATCAGCGGGTAGCGATGCTCGTCTCCGGCGAGCCGGACCGGCGCCTTGTAGACGTCGTTGATCACGATCGAGGTCGAGACGATGGACTCCGGCACGACCTCATCCATCGATTGGTAGCCCCACAACGACGGGACGACCTTGACCAGCTTCTCGTGCTCGGCGTGGTCGCGGTCGTTATGGATGCCGAGCTTGACCTCGAGCGCCGCGATCGCGTCGATTCGCGCGACGTGTGCGGCTTCGCGCTCGTTGGCCACACTGCGACCGCCCCTGATGTTCTCGACCTCCATCCGCGCGTGCGCCGGTCGGTGAGTCCCGAGATAGCAGTACGCGAGCGCGACGCTGATCTGATAACCGAGCGGATCGCCCGCGACCACCATCAGGACGCCAGGCTCGCCCTTCGCGTGCAACGCCGTGCCGAGCTGCTCTCGCGCGCGCA
Source organism: uncultured Kofleriaceae bacterium (assembly GCA_964504685.1). Taxonomy (GTDB): domain Bacteria; phylum Myxococcota_A; class Polyangia; order Haliangiales; family Haliangiaceae; genus JABFXX01. The sequence continues at coordinate 1,310 of CAZDGY010000227.1, forward strand.
ACAGCGTCTCCGAGCAGTCGGCGGGTGGCGCCGCGGACGGATCGTCGGCGAAGCGCTGGCTGATCGGATCGACGAGCTTGTAGATCTCGGCGTACTTCTGGTGACGCTGGCGGAACGCAGCGACGGCTGCGTCCGCTGAATCGCGCAGCACCTCTTTCATCTGCGGAAAACTGGCCTCCTGCTTCGTGAACGCAGCGGTGACCTGGGCGCGCGCGGCCAGCCCCTGCGCAAACAAGTACTCGAAGTTCGCGCGATGCCACGGGCTATTGCCGAAGATCGTCGCGACTGCCTTCGTCACCTCTTCAGCCGTCGGGACTTCGTCGAGCGCGTCGGCGCACCACAGGTACTTGAGGTAGCTGCGCTTGGCGTCCCACTCGCTAGCTGCGAAGCACTGATGGAGAAGTGCGGCCTCGTACAGCGTGCGATGCGCGGCATCCCCGGCGTGGGTACGAACGGCGTCGGCTAGCACGGTGCGCGGATCGAGCCCCTTCGAGCCCGCGCCGGTGTCGCGCTCCGGCGTACGCAACCCGCCGAGCAGCAGGCCTTTGTGCCAATTCTCGTCGATTCCGGATACGCCGAAACCGCACGCGAGCCGCGCGATCCACGTGTTGGGATAGATCCGCGTGAGCTTGTGCCAGTTCACCGGCGCCTCGAATGCGCGGACATCCACGACATCGGGCGCAGCGTCGGCGTCGTCCTCGCCGGAGATCGAGGCGGCGGCCTTCGCCCGCTTCTTGGCCATCTTCTCTTCGCTGTACTCGTTGTACGAAGGCTCTTGGCAGGCCTCGGGGCGGGCCCTCCAGCGCTCGCGAACGGCCTTGTCATCACCTCCCGGCGCGCTCTGTGCGAACGCGGTGGCGGATAGCAAGCCGATCAGGGCTGCGGATAACGCGTGCGATCTCATTAGAGCCTCCACTGAGTACGAAGTCTTCGCCGTCATTTCGCCTTGCCCCAGCCGGTTCCATTGCAGATCTCGATCTGCTTGGCGCGCGTCTGCTCGCAGGAGCTCTTGCAGACCTGATCCACACAAGCGGCCATGCAATCGGGCACGTCGAGATCGTCCGCGCTGGTGCACAGCTGGTTCTCGTGCTTGATCGTCGCGATATCCTCGTCGCTCATCGAGCCCTGAAAGATCCGGATCGAATACGCGTTCGCGACGGGCTTGTGGTCGTTGCTGTAGACGGTGAGGACCATCTTGCCGTTCGACGAAATCCTGCAACTCGACACGCTCGACAGCTCACCGCCACCGTGCTCCGTGCCACCGCCGAAAAAGTCGTCGCCGAACTTTGGCGCGAGTGACAGCCCCTCGCCTTGGTGCAGCTTCGCGACGATCGCGTAGCAGTGATAAGGCGGCAAGGTCAGCTCGGCGGTGGCGATGTTCTTGGTGTCGGGCATCCACTTCAGCGTCACCGAATGGGCGGCCCCGAGCGCCTTGAGCGCCGGGTCGGCGTTCTTGTCGAGGCTGGTGAACGGTTTGTCGTAGGCCACGCGGTCCGCGAGCGGCACCACGTGGCCTCTCGAGTAGGGCTCGGCCATCACGCGGTGTGGCACCAGCGCCGCGCCCGCGATCGCGCACAGCGTGAAACCACGCAACGACGGATTGTTTTGCTTGGCTTCGGTCATCTCCAAGCAAGACGGAGCTTCCGGTCGCGGTCGCAAGAAAATCGACGGATTCGGCGCTAGCGATGATGGGTCGCCAGCCACTCGGCGATCGAGTCGCGCATCTTCGCGAATTCCCAGCCTTCTGCCGGGCCAAGATCGTCGCGAGCCTGCTCTGCGAGCTTCACCGCTCGGACCCGATCGCGGTCCGCGGCCCATAGCGCGAGGGCGAGCGTGAAGGCAACCGACCCACGTCGGCCGGGGCGCAACCCGGGCAATGCAAGCGCTCGCTCGAGTGGTGCGATCGCATCGTTCGGTTGCCCGAGCTCGAGCGACACATGGCCGAGCCCGACGAGGTCAGAAGCGATGCCGTCTGCGTTCGCGCGTGGTTCGTCGATCGCGAGCGCGCGGCGGAAGTAGTCGAGCGCGTCGGTGAAGTGGCGGTGATGGAGATACGCGCGGCCGAGGTTCGACAGGTTGGTGGCGACGTCGGGGTGCACGGGGCCGAGCACCCGCTGACGAATCGCCAAGGCGCGTTGATAGAGGCCTTCGGACTCGTCGTAGCGTTCTAGGTGGTCGAGGATGAACGCGACGTGCGCGAGGTACATCGCGCCGGTGGCGGTCTCGGCCTCGTTCCGTTGCTCGACGAGCTTGAGTGCCTGTCGCACGAGCTTGAGCCCCTCGGACGGCCGGCCCAAGATATCGGTGGCCATCCCGATCCGATCGAGCAGCTCGGCGACTTTGGGGCTATCGGGGCCGAGCGTGCGTTCGAAGATCACGCGAGCACGCTCGTAGGACTCGAGCGCTTGTTCTTGCTGGCTCCGCATCCCGAGTGCATCGCCGATCGCGTACAGGGCGTCGGCGACACCCGGGTGATCGGGCCCGAGCGCGTGCGTTCGCAGCTCGAGCGCCTCCCTGAACAACGCGAGCGCCGCATCGGGCTGCTCGGTGTCCCACAGCGTGTCACCGAGCGTCATCAGCGTATCGGAGCGCGCGAGCGGGTTGGCGCCGGAGGCCTGTTCGATCCACAGCGCCGCGCGAAGGTCTGCGATCGCCTCGGGATACTTACCTTGCGCCGACGACAGCGATCCTCGATAGCTCAGGAACCTCGCGTTCGCATCAGCGCCGCCGAGGTGCTCCGTCGCCGCACGAGCGAGCTCCGCCCAGCGCTGGCCCAGCGCGAAGTTTTCTAGCTCGTTGCCGGAGACTTTGATCAGGGCCGTCCAGCCCGACTGCTCGATCTCGGTGAGGCCGACCGACTCGGCCGCCGCCACTGCGTCGATCAGCGTGCTCTCGGCCGAGTAGTAGTCTGCGATCGCATCCTGCGTCACGCCGAGCTCGAACAACGCCTCGGCCTCGAGCGGGCGATAGCCGAGGTCTCGAGCAGAGCGAGCGAGCGCCTCCGCGCGCGTCAGCGCCTGGTTGAAGTGAGCGGTGTCGCGCAGCGCACGGACCCGCGCGAGCTCGTCGCGGTCGACGGCGACCCGCGCAGCGGCAGCGCCATCTTTGGGCGGTGGCAAGGGCGCACGCAAATTGTCGGAGTCGCGGCAACTGTCGAGCGCGCGGAGGCTCTCGGTCGCACTCGACGCGGTCCGCACGGTCGAGGCATCGCTAGCGACGAACTGATCGGTGAGCGCCCTGAGCTCGACCAACCGTCGAGCAAGGCAGCCGTTGCGCAACGACAACACCTCGTCTGACTGCGCGCCGTCGATGCGCGTCGCCTCGCAGGCCTCGGTACTCATCGCGACCCACGCCTGCGCGTAACGGTCGAGCGCCGGCTCGAGCGCAGTCCACGCGATCGGGCCGAGCCGAGCATCCGCTCTCACGAACGCATCGTGCACCGCTTGTTTGCGCGGAGCGTCCCACACACCCTCGAGCTGGCGCGCCGCACTGCGACAGACCGGTGGCTCGCTTCGGCCGTGCAGCCACAACGACAGTGCGACGATCGCGACGATCGCGGCGCCGACGAGCCAGCCGATCGAGCGGCGGTGAGAATCGCGCCCGATCGCATCGAGCACCGCGTCCATCGACGGAAATCGCTCCTGCGGATCGACCGCGAGCCCGCGCGCGAGCGCCGAGCGGAGCCACGCCGGCGTTCGATTGGACTTGCCCGATGCGGGCCCGCGCCCGTTCGGTCCCGGGCGTTCGCCATATAGCGCCTCGTAGAACGTCACGCAGAACGCGAACTGATCGCTGCGCGCGTCGGCCGCGCTGCCCGAACGCTGCTCCGGAGCCATGTACGCGGGCGTGCCCGCGAGTGCGGTGGCCTCGTCGCCCAGGATGTGAGCGAGCCCGAAGTCGGTCACTCGGGCGCGACCGTCCGCTCCGATCACGATGTTGTCCGCCTTGAAGTCGCGGTGGACCAAGCCGGCCTTGTGCGCAGCCGACAACCCACGACCGGCCTGTCGCAACACGTCCCGGATCTCGCGCCACGTCCTCGGTTTCTCCGCTTTCCATGCCGTGAGGTTTTGACCCTCGACCAGCTCCATCGCGAGAAACACCGACTGCGCGTGGACGCTGACGTCGTAGACCGCCGTCACGTTCGGATCGGAGAGCCGCGCAAGCGATTGCGCCTCGCGCTGCAGCAACGTCGGATCGTTCTCCGCGCGCCCCGGCCGCAACACCTTGAGCGCGATCTTGCGATCGAGCTCGGGATCGTACGCCGAATAGACGACGCCCATGCCGCCCATCCCGACGACGTCGATGATCAAGTACCGGCCGACGCGGGCTCCCGGCGCGAGCAACGAGCTCGCCCGCAGATCAGCTCCCGCCGCCGAATCGGCGCGATCCGCGGTCGCGAGGTAGGCGACGATACCGCAGCACGCTGCGCACGCGTCGATGTGCTGCTCGACCTGCGTCGCCGCGTCGTCCGCGAGGATGCCCTCGACGAACTCGGCGATCGTGTTGGCTTCCGGGCAAGTCACGCTCGAAGTCTGCACTAAATGCTAATCTCCCACGGGGTCGGAAATGACAGTGGCGCCGACGCTCGCAACCTCGCTGCTCCGGTGCTTGGCGACTCGCCGCACCGACGCCCCCGCGCTCGACGAGCGCGAGCGCGACGAGCTCGAACAGCTACTCCACCAGCTGATCTCGGCGGCGCAAGTCGCATGGCCGGAGGTGGCGGTTGGCGCTGACGAGTTTCTCGCGAGCCTCGCCGAGCGGATGAGAACCGACTGCAGCCTGCGCGAGGCGCTCGCCGAGCTTCATGCGAGCGACCTCTACCTCGTAGTCGGCTGCATTCAGCGCGACCCGCGCGCGCTCGCGCTGTTCGAGCAGACGTATGGCGCCGAGGTCGAGCTCGCCGCGCGGCGGATGCCCCGGATCCATGATCTCGACGATCTGAACCAGATCGTGCTGGAGAAGCTGATCGTCGGCGTCAAGGGCGCTCCGCCTTCGATGCAGCGCTACGCCGCGCGTGGCGCGTTGAGGCATTGGCTGCGCGTCGTGATCGCGCGCACCTTGATCGATGTAGCGCGTGAGACCGATCAGGCCGAGGTGGCGCTGCGCGACGACGAGCAAGAACCGGCCGCGATTCCGGCGGTCGGCGTCGGGCTCGAGATCGAGTACCTGAGGAACAAGTACGCGCCCGAGTTCAAGGCCGCGTTCGAACCCGCGGTCGCCGCGCTGTCACCGCGACAGCGCAATCTGCTCAGGTTCCATCTACTTCACCGGCTGACGATCGACGACATCGGCGCCTTGTATCGCGTGCACCGCGCCACCGCCGCGCGCTGGATCGAGAGTGCGCGCAACGAGCTGCTGCTGGAGACCAAGCAGCGCATGATGGAGCGCCTGCGTTCGAGTCCGAGTGAAGTCGACGGCATCCTCGGCGTGATCCGCAGTCAGCTCGACGTCAGCATCCAGCGGATCCTCGGGCCCGAAGAGGAGCTGTCGTCGGACCGCACGCCCAGCGACGAGCAACCCGCGTAGCCAGGGCAGACGTGTCGCGAGCCGCCGGTGCGGGCGCGAGCGAGCACGAGGCAACCGCGCGAATCTGCACGATCGGCGACTGGCGCGGCGGTTGCGAAAAGCCCGGGCATGCGCAACGTCGTCTTCGCCACCGCCATGCTGTTCTCTACCGTCGCCGCTGCGGAGCCGCCGGGCGATACGCCGGCCCGCGCGCCGCAAAGGGATCGCTCGACCGCGTTGTGGATGTCGCTGAGCACCACGCTCGGCGGGCTAGGCCTCGTGCTGGTCGCTGCCGACGTGGGCATCCGGCCGCAGGCGTATCCCAACGAGCAATGGCTACAGCCGCCGCTCGTCGCGATCGGCAGCTCCGCGTTGCTCGTCGGTCCATCGCTCGGTAGCGCGTACGCCGGCCGGTTCTGGAACGGCGGCACCGGGATGCGACTCGCCGGGCTCGCGATCGCCGGCGCGGGGTTCGCGGAGGGGTTGGCTAGCCGTGGCGAAGGCGCCAGTGTCGATCCGGGTCCGTATCTCATGCTCGCCGCCGGCGGGTTCCTGTACCTCGTGGGCGCGACCTACGAGATCGCCACCACCCCGCGCGCGGTCGACCTCTACAACCGCGAGCACGGCGTGTCCGCGCAGCTCTCGCTCGCGCCGATCCGCGCACGCGACGGCAGCATCGCGCCGGGCGTATCGCTGTCCGGCCAGTTCTAGCGTTACGACGAGACTAGGTCCCAGCCGACGACCCTAGGTGGCGAGTCGAGCCGGTTTGTCGCGCCGAAATCGGCGACGACGTTGCCGATCAGTTCCAAGGGCTTGGCTCAGCGTGCCAGTTGACGCGCAGGCGGGACGCGCTCGCGTTGCCATCGCCGCCTCGCGAGCAGATTCGCGATCGCGAGCGTGAGGCTGAACGCCGCGGCTCCCGCGCCGACCGTGAAGTAGCCGACGAACCTCCACGGGCCGCTGGTGTAGCCGGTCATCGGGACATGGTGCGCGGCGGAGACTTCGTCGGGGCGAGCGAGCGCGTAGAGCGCGCTGAACGCGAGCGCGCCGACCGTGACCCCGACGATCAGCGCGATCACGAGCCGGCGCATGCGGCCGCGGCGATCCATCACGTCCGGCGGCGGCAGCTCGCTCACGCGCTCACCATATCAAAGTCGCTTCAGCTTGAGCGGATCGACGCCGGTGAGCACGAGCTCGCCGTCGCGTGCGATCCGGATCTCGGCGACCGGGGTGGCCTCGACGTCGGCGAGCGAATAGCGCGCGGTCAGTAGCTGGATGCGCTGGTTCGCCGAGCCGCGTAGGCCGGTCGCGAGCCGTTCGCCTGCGACGTAGCGGCCGTCGAGCAGTACGTCGAGGTTCGCGAGCACCGCATCGCCACCCGACAGCGCGCGGATCTCGTCGATCGCGTAGCCCGAGAACGCGAGCGTCGACAGTCCGCGAGCGCGTGCGGCTTCGAGCAGCGCCGCTGCGGCGATCGGCTGCTGCAGCGGCTCGCCGCCGGACAGCGAGATGCCTTCGACGTCGCTCGGGATCTGCGCGGCGAGCTCGGCGACGGTGAGCTCGCGCCCGCCGGTCGCGTCGTGGGTCGTCGGGTTGAAACAGCCGGCGCAGCCGAGCGTGCAGCCTTGGAACCACACGACGAACCGCGCGCCCGGTCCGTTCGCGCGGCTGCGCGGCTCGACCGCGTGGACCCGGATCGCGGTCACTTCGTCGGCTTCGGCACGACCGGCTGCGATCGCGCTCCGCCGCTGCTGCCGACGACGTCGACGTCTTTGATCAGCAGATCCGGCGTGACGATCGCGCTCTCGAATCCGCCCGACG
>CAZDGY010000228.1:0-8634 GCA_964504685.1 uncultured Kofleriaceae bacterium
TACGTGCGCGCGGTCATGACGCAGCTCCGGCGCGGTCACCCTGAAGCCGCCGCGTACGCCGAGCTGCGCCACGAGGTGCTCGACTTGCACCGCCACGTCGTCTTGGTATGCGGCGAGCCGCGCTGCACGTCGATCGCGAACTTCTACTTCGACTTCGCGATCCCGCCAAACCTCACCGTCGTGCTCGCAACCGACTTCGCACGGTTCGAACGCCCCGCCGACGCGATCGTCCGCGCCATCGTCAACGTGACGCGCAGCGCCGGCGCGCGCTCTCAAGATCCGCACAGCGAGATGTCGCGCGAGATCATCGCCGCTCATCTGCCAACCCTGTACGAGTCTCGCGACATCAAGCTCTACGACGCGGGAGACGGCGTGGCTCTGAACAGCGCGCTGCAGTCGACGCCGGTCGCGAAACCGGGCGTGCCACTCAAGCCGCTGCCGGTCCCGAAGCTAGGTCCTCCGCCGGGCGATCCGGCGGTTTCGCTGTCTACGTCGAGCGCCATGACGTGCGCGATCCTCGCGAGCGGTGCGGTGACGTGCTGGGGTGGCGCATTCGGGACGCCGCACCGGATCGCCGGCTGGACCGACATTGCAAAGCTCGCGATGCCCGAGGACGAGCTTTGCGGGCTGCATCGCGACGGTCACGTCGAGTGCGCCGACATCAAGCCGAAGCTCGACGGCACCACCGTTGCCGCGCTCGATCTGCACACGATCGGCGGCAACACCACCGCGATCGATCTCGCCGCCAACGGCGATGCGCTATGCGTTCTCGACAAGTCCGGTGACGTCGCGTGTCGAGTCGACGAGCCGGCGTTCTCGCGCACGCAGATTCATCACGCGAGCGCGCTCGTCGTCGGCAACTTGATCGGCCCCGACTGGCAGTTCCCGAACGTCTCGTACGCGTGCGCGATCGTCGGCGACAACCTCGAGTGCATCGACATCTATCTCCAGGCCCAGCAGACCGCGGTCGATCCGCGTCCGGTCGATCGCTACCTCGCGCCGGTCGGCACGAAGCCGAAGCTCTGGCTCGGAGCGCCGCACGTCGTGTTCCGACACGTCACGACCGTCTCGGCCGCCCCGCTCGGGCTCTGCGCGGGCCCCACCGGTGCGGCGGCTACATGCGTCTCGCTCCACCCCGACATGACGACCACGGCGGCAGACCCGGTCACGCCCAGTTGCACGCATACCGAGACATCGATCTCGTGCACGTACCCCCCCGTCAATCCATTCAACTTCGCCCTCGATCACGTCACGCAGATCAAGGAAGGCATCAGCCACTCGTGTGCGATCTACGGCGGCGGTGCGGTCGCGTGCTGGGGCAACGACGATGAGGGCCAGCTCGGCCGCGGCGTTGCCAAAGGCGTCAACACCATGCCCGCGTGGGGCCTCGACGACGCGATCGACATCGTCAGTTGGACCTATGGTGTGGTCGCGCTGCGCGCGAACGGCCAGCTCGCGTATTGGGGACACGGCGACGGGGGCAGCAGCATCGCGATCGAGACGTCGATCCCGATCACGTTGAGCGACATCACCGACGCGACCCGCATCGTGTCGGGCCACTTCCACGTGTGCGTGCTGCGCCGCACTGGCAACGTCGCGTGTTGGGGGCACGACTCCGTACCGACGCTCGCGCCCGACAAACCGACCGACATCCCCGGCTTGCACGACATCCGCGAGCTCACCGCGACTGATTTCGGCCTGCTCGCGCGCACCGCGGACGGCACGCTGCTCCACGTCGGCGATCCGATGCTCGGGCCATCGGCGGCGAAAACGCCTACGCCGATCAAGACCGCCGAGCACGCGGCGGCGGTCGTGATCACGAGCGGCTGGGTCTGCGTGCTCGATCACACCGCGGGCCCGGTGCGGTGCTGGACCGAAAACGAGAAGACCAAGAGCGCGGAGCTGTCGGTGGTGACCGACGCGGTCGAGATCGTAGGCAGCGGCCGGAACTTCCCCGAGGTCGATACGCGCGCGAAGCTGCTCGCGCGTCTCGGCGATGGCCGAACGGTCGCGATCGCGCTCGAGGTCAAGGACGGCCAGCCGGTCGCGACCACGACCGAGCTCGCCAAGGTCACGCGCTCGGTGTTCGCGAGCACCTACATCTTGTGTGCGCGAGGCGCGACCGGCACGACTTGCACGAGCGCCGATCGCATGGACCCGCCGACGATTCCGCACGCGTATGACAACGCCCGCGCGTTCACCGCTGCGTCGCCGACGTGCGCGTTGACCGCCGCCGGCAGCGTCGTGTGCTTCGCAAACACCGACCTATTCACTGACGGCACTGGCCGTGGGGTGTCGACCGTGCCAGTCCCGATCGCGCTGTAGCGTTACGGCTGCGGCCAGACCCGTTGTTCGTGCGCGTCATCTTCGGAGAACACCCAGCCATCGCCCGGTGCGACCTCGATCCGAGTAATCGGATGGTTGTGCAGCCGTTCGACGTGCGTGTCGCCGCTCGCGAGCACGCGGATCTCGCCGGAGGCAAAGCCGACGAGTAGGCGCGTACCGGCGTGATCGAATGCGAGCGCGCCGGTCGGGACCGCATCGAGCTCGATCTGCGATAGCCGCTTCGGCTGCGCCGCGATCGCCCAGGTCTCGACGACGTAGTGCTGCTTGCAGCCGTCGATATCGCTATCGCACTCGCTCGGATCGCCGACCACCTCGTGATCGGACCGCACACCGTTGACCTGTGCCGGAATCGCATGGCGCCACATCACCGCGAGCCGATCGCCGGTCGGTGACAGCGCCATCGCGTAGTACGAGCCCGCGAACTTCGGCTTCGCCGCCGACAGCGCGGGCAACGTCGCGAGCTTCTTGCCGGACTTCGGATCGAACAGCGCGACCGATTTCGTGCCGACCGCGACCGCCCAGCCGCCGCCGATGTCCCAGCCCGGATCGACATGGTCGTCGTCCTTCGAGCACGTCATCGCGAGCGACTTCTCGCCGCCTTTCGCGGTCCACACCTTGAGCGTGCGATCACAATCGGCTGAGCCGCGATCGTCGGGCGCGAGCGCGTGGCGCTTGCTCGGTGCCGCTGCGACGTCACCGCCGTTCCACGTCGCCCAAGTCGGAGCGCCGGCGACTACCGGCGAGAGCGCTGCACGATCGGTCGCGCCCCAGGTTTTCGCCGGCAGCGCGAGCGCGAACAGCTCGGCGCCGAGTTGGATCGCGGCGGTCGCAGGGCCGACCCAACCCGCGAACCTCGAGGCCGGCGCGAACGTGTGTGCGGTCCCCGAAGGAAGATCGACGATCCGCAGATCGGCACCGTCGACGAACGCGAACAGGCGACCGTCGTCGCTGAACGCCATCGGACCGACCACCCCGGTGAGCTTGCTCTTCACGATCGGCTTGTTTGTGGCGAGCTCGAATACCGTGATGTCGCGCCCTGTAGCCGACGCCCCGCGCTGCCCGGTCGAGTCGATCGCGAATTTGTAGCCGGACAGCTCGGTCGCCTTGCCGGAGCCGAGCTCGACCACGGCCGCATGCCAGTCCGCTTTACTGGGCACCCTCGTCACCACGATCGCCCATCCGCCGCGCGGTGCAAGCTCGGTCGCTTCGATCGGTTCCTTCGACGCGTAGATCGGCGCGGTGGCATTGCTCGCAAAGTCCCACCGCGAGATCGAGTGACCGCCCGCGTAGATCAGCGCGTGATCGTCATCGGCAAATCGACAGCTGCTCGTCTCGGCGACCGCCTCGCCAGGAACGGCCGCGACGCGTGAACCCGACGCGAGGTCCCGGATCTCCGGCTGGCCGTGACTGCACGCGAACCGCTTGCCATCGTGCGAGACCGCGCACGGCGCATCGCAGCTTGCGTTGTACGCAGGTTTGTCGTACGGCCAATGCCACGCGCGGGTCACCTCGCCCTGAGCTGCGACGAGCCACGAGCCATCTTGGGCCACGGTCATGTCGACGAGCTGATCGCGTAGTGCGGCTCCAGGCTTGGCTGCGGCGAGCGTGCGCGTCAGCCTGCCGGTCGCGAGATCGAACACCGCGATCGCGACTCCGCTGCTCGCGATCACGACGCCTTGCTTCGCGAGTATCGCGAGCGCGCCCCCGCCTCTGGTCGGTGCAACCACCATGACCGGCGCGCCGATCGCGAGCGCGACGGCGCCTGCGTCGGTCTTCTCGGCGGCGGGAATGACATCAGCAGGCGCAGCGGAGGCCGGGGTCGCGAGCGCGAGCACGACCGCGCACAGACCACGTTTCATCTTGCCACCGGTTTCGGGACCGCAGGCTTGGCAGCAGCCGCAGGTGCTGCGGGCGCTGCGGCGGCGGGCTTGCCCGGCTCTTTCGGTCCGTAGGTCCGGCCACCGACGTTATGTTGGGTACGACCACCCATCGCCGTCGCGTTGTAGCCCTCGATGAAGTCGAAGTGCATCGTGTCGCCATACGTGGAGCCCGGGCTCCAGCCGTAGCGCGCCAGCGTCTTGGCGACCTCGGGGTTGAACACCTGCTTGAGTTGACCACGGCCGGTCGGCGCATTCGGGAGATCCGGCATCGCATCGTTGCTCGCGAAGCCATTCTCGAACAGCTGCATCAACGATGGCTGCTCGGCCTGAATCCTCGTGGTGCGGTGGCCATCGACCGTCGCACCTTCGACGCCGAACACCGCCCGCCCATTCTTCGCTCGCTCGATCCAAGAGTTCAGCTCTTTGCTCGAGTTGGCGTGCCAGTCCTTGTTGTCGTTGAGCTTGCTCGTCCGCTGCTCGGTGATCCACGCCTGGTACGCCTTCGGCGTCTTTGGCATGCGGTAGTTGCCGGATTTCTTCATCGCGTCGAGCCCGGGCAAGTCATGCGCCTTCGCGTAGGTGTCGAGCTGAGCCATCGCCGCGGCGTCGTCTGTCCCTTCGGCAATCTGGAGCTCCGCCGGCATCGCCGCGAGCGCATCGTCGTCGACCTTGATCGCGGCGGTATCCTTGTCGACGCCGGCCTGCATCTCGTCGTTCCACGGCTTGAAGGCGGCCTTGAGCTTCGCATCGACTACCTTCTGGGACGCGGCGATCGCGGTGGCGTTCTCTGCGATCTTGGCTTCCAGATCCGCCTTGATCTCGGCGATCTTCGCGGTCTTCTCGTCCGCAGTGCCCTTGAACTTGCCGAGCTGGGCTGCGACGTATCCGTCGATCCGCTTCGCGCTCTTGTTGTCCTTGAGCTTGTCGCGCGTCGCTTGGAGATCGGTCAAGTGGAAGTACTCGTCGCGCGCATCGCGCAGCAACGGCATCTGGGGTGCCATTCGTGCTTGCATCGCTTCGGACGACTTCACGAGCTCTTGAAACTGGTCGTAGACGAGAGTCGCGAGCGCGTCGTTGGCATGAGCCGCGTCGGGCGCGGCAAGCGTGTCTTTGCCAAGTTGCTGGAACTTGTCGTCGACCTTGTACGAGCCGCCCTGCGCGCTGAGGTTCACCTTCGAATGACCGCTATGCCCGGCGTGCGCACCGAGCGAACCGATCGGATATGAGTTGTCGAGATCAGCGGCGACGTTCGGGTTGAGGCCGGCCTTGAAGTCGAATGCCTCGCCGAGCGCGTGCCCCAACATGCCGAGGCCTTTGCGGCCTTGGTGAAAGTTGCGGAGCTCGAACGCGGTGTCTGTATCGGGGAATGTGTAGCCGGGATGCGCCGCTTCGAAGTCTTTGCGCGCCGCGAGAAAGCGTGCGGCCGCATCTTTCGCGAGGAACATGCCGTTGTTGCTCGCGAGCGCGCTCCGGCGTGGATTCGACGTGCCTTCGACGAGCGTGATGCCGCGGAAGTGCGCCTTGACCTTGTCGGCGTCGCCGATTACGTCCATCGCCCAGGACATGAAGTTCGTGCGATGGAGCGCCTTTCCCTGGTCGCGGGTGATTGTCTTCTTGTCCTTCGGGATTGACGTCACGGACTCGTCGCGACGACCGAGCGTCATCGCCGCATCCTGTTTGTCGCCGACCGCCTTGATCGCCGCGGCGCTGTCCTTGTCGTGCTGATCCCCGAGGAGCTTGAGCTGCACCTTGTAGTCCGGGTCGACGTCGACGTCCTTGGCCTTTGCAGGCATGGCATTGGCCTTGAGTCGGTCCGTCACCTGCTTCCGCAGCGCGTCCTTCGCCGTCGCGAAGTCAGTTTCGACCTTCTTGACGCCGGCGTCGGTCTTCGCGGCGCGAGCGCGGTTGTTGCCCGCGTCATAGTCGGAAAACTCGCGATCGATCGTGTAGCGCACACTCTCGGGCACATCTCCGCCGTCGAGCCAGTCGATGTCGAGCGCGACCTTGCCGTCGTGACCGGTCGCTGCGGCATCGACCTGCTCCCACGTCGCGCGTCGCGCCGCCGGCAGCGGCGGAACAGCGGGCACCGGCGCCGGCGTTGGCGGACCGGAATCGCGTTGGATCGCCGAGCTCCCGCCGCCGCCCCGCCGCACGAGCCGATCGAGCAACGCCTCGGCGGACACGCCGCGCACGACCGCCGCGGCGACCGCGTTCGCGTGGTCCTCGTACGGATCGCCGGCGCCGCCATCGATATCGCCATCGAGGCTGACGCCCGCGCGTTGTTGGATCACGTGCGCCGCTTCGTGCGCCGCCGTGCGCAGGTCCGGCTCGGCGCCGAACGCGATGCGATCACCGAATGCGTAAGCGCGACCGCCGAGCTCGCGCGCCGCGGCCTCGGCGTTGCTACCGATGTGCGCGCGCACGCCGCTCACGCTGTGGCGGCCAAAGCTTGCTTGAATGCGCTCGAGGTACGGCAGCTGGCGACTCCCGCCCGAGGTCCCGCGCTCGGCGATCGCGCGACGGCGTTCGGGCGCGGTGGATGGCTTCGCGACGCGAACCGACTCGACGACCGGCTTCGGGCTGCGCTCGGCGACCGCCGTGTTCAGCCACTGCCAAACGCCGCGCGGCTTCGGCTGCTCGATCTCGAGCGGGCCCGAACATTTGGCAGGTTCTGCCTCCGGCGTTCGCGATCGGCCAACTTTGCCGGGGAACGGCGTCGAATCGCCCATCGCTTGGATACTTTACAAGTCCTCGACCGGCGCTGCTACCACCAAGACGCCCCGCCACGACGTAGACATCGCACAGGGTAGATCGCCTAAGCTCCATCGGTATGTTGCCGGCAGGCCCAGCCTCGAGACCGATCGTGAACATGGTGCGCTGGCTACGCACACCGCTGCCGTTTCTCGACGACATGACAGCGCGCTACGGCAACGTGTTCACGCTCCGCCTGCCACGAATTGCGACACCGATCGTCGTGTTCGCGGATCCGGTCGCCGTGCGCGATCTGTGGACCGGCGATCCCCACACGCTGCACGCGGGCGAAGCGAATTTGATCTTGCGCTCGGTCGTCGGCAAGCACTCGCTGCTCGTGCTCGATGGCGATCGTCATTTGCGCGAGCGCAGGCTGATGTTGCCGCCGTTTCATGGCGACCGGATGCGCGCGTACGGTGAAGCGATGCGCGAGGCGACGTCGCGAGAGATCGATCGCTGGCCGATCGGCCGGCAGTTCTCGTTCCACGCGTCGACTCAGACGATCACGCTCGACGTCATCATGCGGACGGTGTTCGGCGTCGGAGCCGACGATCCGCAGCTCGCGCCGCTGCGCGACGCACTCGTGCGGTGGACGAACCTCGGCACCTCGCCGCTCGGCACCGCGCTGCTGTTGTTGACACCGCCCGATCGCGCCGACGCCGTCCGCGAGCTCGCGACCGGTCGGTTCGGACGATTCTTACCGTGGGCGCCGTTGGTGCGCGCGCAAACCGAAACCGATCGGCTCGTGCGCGAGCTGATCGCCGCGCGCCGACGCGAAGGCAGCGGCGGCCGGGAAGACATCTTGTCGATGTTGCTCGACGCCCGCGACGAGGCCGGTGCCGCGATGACCGACGATCAGCTGCGCGACGAGATGCTGACGCTGTTGCTCGCCGGTCACGAGACGACCGCGACGACGCTCGCGTGGGCGATCCATCACCTGCTCGAGCACCGCGAGTGGCTCGATCGCGTGCGCGCCGAGGTGCGAGAGGTCGTCGGGACCGGGCCGGTGCAACCCGAGCACATCGAGCGGCTGGTCCTGCTCGACGCGGCGATCAAAGAGACGCTGCGGCTCACCCCGATCATTCCGATGGTCGGCCGCGTGATCAAACGGCCGGCGACGGTCGGCGGTATCGAGTTGCCGGCTGGAGCGGTGGCGCTGGCTTCGATCTATCTCGTGCACCACCGCGCCGATCTGTGGCCGGAGCCACGGCGGTTCGATCCGGCGCGGTTCGTCGGCAAGAAAGCAGACCCGGCGACGTACTTCCCGTTCGGTGGCGGCGTTCGGCGCTGCCTCGGCATGGCGTTCGCGAGCTACGAGATGAAGATCGTGCTCGCGACGATCCTGGCGCGCGTCGAGCTCACGTCGGCGGGCGGGCAGCGCGTTCGGCTCGTACGGCGGGGCATCACGCTCGCGCCGTCGGGTGGCATGCCGATCGTCGCGACCGCACGGCGCTAGCCGATCCGAACCGCCGCATCGTTCGTACTAGCGGCATGATGGCCTCGGGTCGACCGCTCGCACGCGGTAGCCGTGCCCCGCACGATGGTCGCGACTGGCTCGCCGCGGCGGTGCGCCCGCACTATCCCAAGCTCGCGCTCGCGCTCGGTGCCGACCTGTTCGAAGCGCTGATGGGCGTGTACATCGCCCGCAAGCCGAACA
>CAZDGY010000229.1:0-8631 GCA_964504685.1 uncultured Kofleriaceae bacterium
TCCGGATCTGGTGGGTGCGTCCGGTCTCGAGCGTCACCGCGAGGAGCGTCGCGCCGGCGAGCTGTTCGACCGGTGCGACGTGGGTGACCGCCCGGCGCTTGTCGATCTCGCGATCGATCGTCTGCGCGGCAACGTCGCCGATCGCGACCGCGCGATACTCGCGATCGACGTCGTGCAGCTTGAACGCCTCGCCGAGTCGTTTGTTCGCCCCGCGCGTGCGCGCGAACACGAGCAAGCCACTGGTCGGCAGATCGAGGCGATGGACGAGATAGACCTCGCCGTACGCGCGGCTCATCAAGTCGAGCAAGTCGCCGCGATCGGATTCGGGCGTCGGCGCGGTGACGAGCCCGGCCGGCTTGTCGACGACGATCACATGCTCGTCGCTGTAGGCGACGCGCGGCTCGGGCCCGGGCGGCTTCGCGAGCGCGTCGAGTGCGCCGCCGAGCGTGACTTCGATCGTCTGGCCGGCGCGCACCGTGCGACCGGCGACTTTGACCCGCGCGCCTTGCACGAACACCCCGCCGATATCGATCACCGTGCGCGCTTTGCGCCGCGACAGCCCTTCGACATGGCGCGGGATCACTTGATCGAGCCGCAGGCCTTGCTCGTCGGGCGCGACAACGAATCGGGTGCGATTCACGACCAATCAGCGCGGTCCGCGATGTCGAGCACGGCGTCGGCGAGCTCGTCAGGCACTTCTTCTTGCAGGAAATGGCCGGCGCCCGTGCGCACGACCTTCGCGTCGGGACGCAGCCGCTCGAGGTGACTGATCACGCCGCCGAGGATCGGATCTCGCTTGCCCCACACGATCGCGATCGGCGCGGTAGTCGTGCGAAAGAACTCGTCGATCAGCGCGAGCTCGGGCACCGAGAAGTGGTCGTGCCCGTTCGGCACCATGCGCGCGAGCGCGAGCGGCGCGTTGCGATCGGCGAGCTTGCGCAGCGGCCAGCGATACGACCGCGCGACCTCGCCGCGAATCGACGACTTGTCGCCTTGCGACGTGTGCAAGAGGCCGAGGGGAAAGCCCAGCACGCGGAACAACACGTCGCTGACGACCGGCATCTGCGACAAGCGATGGAACAACGTCGGCTTGAAGTGCGGCGCCGGCGGACTGACCGCGGTGTTGCCGAGCACGAGCCCGCGCAGTCGGCTCGACCGATCGCGCATCGCGCGCAACCCGATCGGACCGCCCCAGTCTTGCGCGACCAGCACGAGCGGCCCGGGCGCGAGCTCGTCGATCGCGGCGCCGAGCCACGCCGCGTGATGACCGATCGTATGCGCCTCGCGCGCCGGCTTGCTCGATTGGCCGAGGCCGACGAGATCGACCGCGATCAACCGATAGCGCTCGCCGCCCGGCCGCGCGCGGATCGCCGCGACGACCTTGCGCCACAGATAGCTCCACGTCGGGTTGCCGTGGACGAGCACGATCGGCTTGCCGTCCGCCGGTCCCCACTCGAGGACATGCATGCGCTCGTCGCCAACTGGAATGTCGCGCTCGCGATAGCCCGCGGGCAGCTGCGATGCGATCCAATCGGGTAGCGCGCTCACCGGCGCACACTACCGGATCGCGCTGCGATTTCTACCAGCCGTCGTCACCGTCGCGCTTACGGCCCTTCTTGCCGCGATCGCCTTCGCCGCCGCGATCGCGCTCGCGCTCTTTTTCGCCGGTCTTCTTGCGCCGGCCGTCGCCGCCGGTGGGTGCCGCGCCGAAGCTCGGACGTGGCGCGCCGAAGCCGCCGCCACCGCCGGGGCCGCTCGGGCGAGGTCCGCCGAAGCCGCCGCCACCACCGGGTGGACGCCCGTAGCCACCGCCGCCGCCGCCACCGCCACCGCCGGCATAGCCACCGCCGCCGCCGGGGCGAGGACCGCCGAACGAGCGAGGACCGCCGGGGCCAGGACCACCGGGACCACGAGCTTCGCGTTCCCGCGCCTCGTTGATCCGCAGCATTCGGCCGTCGAGATCCTGACCGTCGAGCTCCTGGAGCGCTTGTGCCGCGGCTTCAGCAGTCGCCATTTCGACGAACGCGAAACCACGAGATCGGCCGGTTTCACGATCGATGATGATCGACACGCTCGCGACCTCCCGACCGTTCCCCCCGAATGCGTCTCTCAGTGATTGCTCGGTCGTGTTGTAGTTCAGGTTGCCCACGTAGAGCTTCGTTCCCACGGACGGTCTCCTAGCCGGTACTGGTGCTGGCGTTTGAAAAAGCAGATCGCCTGATCCGCTACCTGTGCAGATCGTATCACAGCGTTGTTCGCCGACGTATGGGACAACGGTGCGCGGGGAAACGCCCGTGCCGATTTGGCTTCTCGCAACTGAATCGGGTTAGAGTCACTCACCACTAAGGGGGATACCTTGAAGAAACTCGCTTTTGCTTCCGGCGCCGCCGCGCTCGGGCTTGGCGCGTTGCTGGTAGCGCACACCAGTCACGCCGCCGATCACCTCGATGGCCCCGCGACGTCGGGCAACCCGATGGCCGATATCGGGGATGTCTATGCGTGGATGACCCCGGACGCCACCAAGGTCAACCTGGTCATGACCGTCTCGCCCGGCGATGACGGCAGCCGCCACTTCGGACCGTCGATCCAGTACGCGTTCCACGTCACCGCCCAGGCCAGCTACGGCATGACGACCGGTGCGGTCGAAACCGACATCATCTGCACGTTCGCGAGCGATACCAGCGCCCAGTGCTGGGTCGGCAGCGGCACGGGCGCGAGCGGCGACTACGTCACCGGCGATGCGAGCGCCGCGACCGGCATCACGAGCACCGACACCAAGCTCAAGGTGTTCGCGGGCCACCGCGCTGATCCATTCTTCTTCGACCTGTCGGGCTTCCGCGACGCGGTCTCGGCAGTCGAGACCGCTTGCGGCGACGCTCAATGCACCGGACTGACGTTCAACGCGGCCGGTTGTCCGGCGCTCGACGGCGGCACCGCGACGGCACTCGTCAACTTGCTCAAAGAGCCGTCGAGCGCGACCGCGGCGGCGCCGTGCACCGGCGCGAACAACGTCGCCGACTGCTTCGCCGGCCTCAACGTGATGGCGATCGTCGTCCAAGTCGACAAGACGTTGCTGTCGAGCTCCACCAACCCGCTGCTGTCCGTCTGGGGCAGCACGCACACGGCTCCGTGAGAGCGAGGATGACCATGACCAAGCACACCATCCTCCTCGCGATCCTCACCGTCGGCGCATTCGCCTGCGGTGACAACAACAGCAACAAGCCGGACGGCAACGGCTCGGGTAGCGATAGCGGGCAAATCCCAGCCGCTCCCGCGCTCGGTGCGCAGATCGACCGGCTCGGTCGCCCCGCGATCAACACCGCGCTCAACCACGCGTTCGATCCGACCGCAGCGACGAAGAACGCGGCGAAGGACGCGTACAACGCGCAATCCGATCCGTCGACGTGGGCGTCGACTGCGAATGCGGGGCAGTTCGCCGCAAACCTCGCGATCTTCGACGCGCTCGACACCGCGTGCGGCAACCAGGTGCTCTACAACGGCAGCCCGACCGGCGGCGGAGCGGCCAAGGCCGACTCGTACTCGACGCTCACCGGCATCCTGCTCGACGATCAGCTCTACCTCGACAGCACGCAGACCGCCTGCAAGCTGTACCTCGCGACCGAGCTCAACGTCGTCAGCGGTGGCCAGACGTTCAACGACTGCGGTGGCCGCGCGCCGAGCTACGACGTCATCGACGTGACCTACAGCGCGGTTGCGGCCGGTCTCGCCGGGTTCACGATCACGAGTACGTCGGTGACCCCGAACATCGGCGACAACGTCGGTCCGCACACCGGCACGAACGCGACGTCTGATACGAACTTCCCGTTCCTCGCTGCCCCGCACTGATGAAGCTCGCGCACGTCGCGGCCAGCCTCGTCCTCTGGACGGCGTGCCGCGGCGAGCCGGACCATCACGCCGCTCGCGCGGCGGATCCGAAATCCGGGTCCGACCGCGCTTCGTCTGTGGTGCCGAAGTTGCCGCGCAGCGAGAGCGGCGACGACGAGCTGCGGATCATCGATCGCCAGATCGAGATCCATCGGGTCAAGCCGGACGACATCGCCCAGGTCATCGACCTGTACCTGACGCGCGCGGGCATTCGCGGCGACCTCGAGGACTACCAAGCCGCGCTCGCACTGACCGCGACGTGGCTCGAGCGCTCGCCCGATGACCTCGATGCGATGAAGGCGCGAGTCCGGGCGCTGTCGCGCGTCCATCGGTTCGCCGACGCGCGCGCCGAGCTCGCGCTGATCAAGCAACGGCCGAAGATCAACGCCGGCGAGTGGCAGCCGCTCGAAGCGACGATCGACGAGGCGACCGGCAAGCTCGCGCTATCGTTGCCCGAGCGCGAGCAGATGGCGAAAGTGTGGCCGAGCCCGACGAACCTGACCCAGCTCGCCGGCGCGCTCGGGCTCGAGGGCAAGTACGACGAAGCGCTCGCGGTGATGCCGAAGGCGGCCGCGGCGGTGCGCGACAACTCGCCGGTCATGCTGACGTGGCTGCTGTTCCAGTGGGGCCGGCTCTACGAACAAAAGGGCGAGATGGCGGCGGCACGCGAGCTCTATGCCGCCGCGCGCGACCGCATGCCGGGCTCACTCGAGGCGATCGTTCACCTCGCGCAGACGATGATCGCGACCGGCGATAGCGCTGCTGCCAAGCCGATCGTGCAAGCCGCGCTCGCCGCGGATCGCCATCCGGAGCTGGTCGCGCTCGCCGCGAACCTCGATCAAACCGCGCTGCCACTCGGCAGTGCCGATGGCCGGGCGCAGGTCCCGGCCATCGGGCCCGAGCATAAAGCGGCCTTGATCGCCGAGGCGCGCGCCGGTTGGGAGCGCTACCTCGCGGCGCTGCCCGAGGCGTTTAGCGACCATGCGGCGCGGTTCTATCTCGGCGTCGGCGGTGACCCGGCGCGTGCGCTCGTGCTCGCGCAGGCAAACCTCGCGAATCGCGACACCGTCGAGGCGCGCGAGCTCGTCGTCGATGCCGCGCTCGCCGCCGGCGCTGCCGCGCAAGCCTGCGCGGTCGTCGAGCCGCTGCGCGATCCGGCGCTGCCTCACGCGGCGCGGTTCAAGGCGTGGCAGGCACTTTCGCGCTGCGGCCGGACCGCGGACGCCGAACGCCTAGCCGGCGACCTCGGCATAAAATGACGGTGGCGCCGCGCCGCTGTTAACCGCGCGATCTCGTATTCTTGGGGCGCTACCGTGCCGCTGCCGTATCCGCACCGCGCGACCTTCCTCGCGAGCACGTTGGTCGTGCCGGCCGAGGCCGAGCGCTCGCTGCCATACTTCGCGCGGCTGATGTCGGTGATCGTGTTCGATCACCTCGTGCGCCATCCGATGGTGACGCTCGGCGATGACGACGAGCGGATCGCAGACGAGAACGGCCGGCTGCTCGACGCGTCGCACCCGCAGATCGAGGACAACATCGACTGGCTGTTCCGCGTGTCGCGCCGCCACGAAGTACTGTGGCTCGAGCTCGGCATCGATCGCGCGCGGCCGACGCCGACCGTGTTGCGTGCGCGCAGAGCCGGCGGCGCTCAGGTCGAAGAGTGGCCCGCAACTCCCGGGCAGCCGTTGTCGCGCCAGCTCGCCGAGTGCCTGTCGAGGTGGCTGACGACGCGGCGGTTACCGCAGGTCGGGCCGCTCGCGGATTTCACTGCCGACGATCTGCGCAACGCCGGCGACCGGCTCGCGTTCGCCGATTCGCTGTTGCGGCAGCGGACAGGTCCGCAACTGCCGCCCGGCGTCGTGCAGCCGTTGCCGCGGCTCGCGATCCCGTACGTCCGGGTGCTCGCCGAGCTCGCTCGTGATGGCGCGCGCACGCTCGATTCGGTGATCCTCGAGCTCGACCCGACGCACCCGGTCGCGCGCCGCAACGCGTACGTCGCCGCGCTGATCCGAGGCGAGGCCGATCGCCGCGCGATCCTGCCGCTCGTCGCCGAAGCGCCGATGTACGCGAAGCAGCACCTGTCGATCTGGGGCGAGCCGTTCGCGGTCAAGGGCGAGATCGTCGGGCTCGCGCCCGCTGGCGGCGGCGGGCCGGTCGAGAACATGGGCATCCGCCATCAGGGCATCGCGGCGAGCCTGATGCCGGCGAATCCGTACGCGTGCCACAACTACTCGCTGCAGCTCGCCGACGCGGGTCGGCGCGAAGAGAGCTATCGCTGGGCTGATCGCGCGACGGTCGCTGCGCCGCAGTTCGGCGCCGCTCACCTCGATTGCGTGCGGCGGTTGCGTCAACTCGGTCGACCGGGCCAAGCGTTCGCCGAGGCGCAGTATCGCTGCCGCGAGATCCTCGATCGCGCGACGACCGACAAGCTGTCGGCGAACGACTGGCAAGCGCCGCATCACGCCGCGTTGTTGATCGCGTTCGCGCACCTCGACGTCGGCCGGATCCAAGAGGCGATCGAGCTCGCCGACGAAGCGCTGGTCGGCGTGCCCGACGAGCCGGTCGCGCAAGAGGCGTTCGCGTGGGCGGTGAAGCGAATCTCGCATTGGAAGACCGACGCGGGCCTGCTCGCGCGCGCGTACGCGTGGGAGGGCTACCACCGCGGCGATGTCGGGCGCGCGATCGTGGGCCTCACGCGCGGGCGGATCACCGACGACGACGACGCGCAGATGCTGATCGATTCGCTCGTCGCGGTCGGACGCGAAGAGCAAGCCGAGCTCGCGGTGCATCATTGCGCGGGCATGGACGCGGGCGGCTTGCTCGCCGACGGCAAGGCGCGCCTCGCGGCGGCGAACGCGATGATCCTGTCCGGCGATCTCGACGGCGCGCTCGATCACATCCAGACCGCGCAGCTCCGGCGCAGCCAGAGCCGGCTCGAGGCGCACATCAACCGCGCGCTGCGGCTTGCGGCGATCCGGCCGGCGAACGAATGGGAGCGCGTGCTCGAGCGTCGACTCGAGCGCGGCGCGGTGACACTCGCGAAGTATGCCGCCCGCGACCTCGCCGACTTCGTGCCGAACATGGACACCGCGATCGTGCGCAAAGCGCTTGGCGAGCGCCGGCCGATCACGCTCGATCCGCTGTGGGTGTCCGAGCTGATCGCGGCCGTACCTGCGGCGCAGTCGACTGCGGGCACGATCCTCGGCCGGCTGATGCGACCGGTCGAGACCACGCTGCGCGCGGCTGATGCGCTCGCCGAAGAGTGGTGGACCGTGCTCGTGCCGCCCGCGCGCGATCGCGACGCTCACGCCGGTGGTGCAGTGCTCGCGCTCGGCATCTCGCTCGCGAACTACATGGTCGCCGCGTCGGGGATCACGACGCCGCTCGCTGGCGCGTATCGCCACATCGCGACCGAAGCGCTGCACCTCGTGCGGCGCGCGCGCTATCAGATCGAGCCGACCGCGATCGTGGCGTTGCTCCGGCTGTTCGATCGGCTCGGCGGCGCGCCCGAGTGGCTGCTCGATACGTGGCTGCTGCGGGTCGAACGCGCGCTCGATCTCGAGGCCGAGCACGGCGGGCATCTCGACGCGATGATCGCGGGCTTGCCGACGGTCGGCCGGCTGTTGCGCGGCGACGAGCGGATCGGCTGGGAGCTGCGGATGGCGCACGACCTCGCCGCGGATCCATCGCAATACGAGCCGGCCGCGAACTTGTTCGAGCGCTGCACGCGCGCGGTCGAAGGCGGCGGCACCTCGCTCGCGTGGTCGACCGCGGCTGCGGCGTTTGCTCCGCCGCACGCGCTGCTCGATGTCCACTGGATCGCGGCGATCGCGAACCCGACGGAGAGCGCGGCGCCGTGGTTGCGCGTCGCGTCGGCGCTGCTCGCGACCGGGCGCAACGACGACGGGTTCGAGGCGGCGTGCCGCGGGATGGCGGCATCGACTCATCTCGAGCGTGATGCCGCGCGCAACGACCTCGCGCCGCGGTGGCGAGCGGCCGGGATCGCAACACCGATCGACGGCGACGCCGCATTCAACGCAGGGCTCGCCGCAGCGTCGGAGGATCGCCTCGATATCGCAGTGCCGCACCTCAAGTGGGCGGCGGCGAGCGAGCCGGGCAACGCGAAGCGCGCGCAGAGCTATGCGGTCGCGCTCGCGCGCATCGGGCATCCACGCGAAGCGATCCGCGTGCTCGCCGCACACGAGCGCAACGACGCCCCGCGGTTGATCGGCCGCGTGCTCGTCGACTCGGGTCGCGATGCCGAAGCGGTCGCCGTGCTCCGCTATGCGTCGCGGCGATTCCGCTCCGCCGACGATTGGGCGATGCTGGCAGGCGCCGCGAGTCGCGCCGACAACGCGCCGGTCGCGATCGAAGCCGGCCGTCGCGCGCTCGCATTGGGCTCGCACGAACCGACGTTGCTCGTCGCGCTCGCGACCGGGCTGTACCGGCTCGGCGAGTTCGTCGAATGCGAGCAGATCGCGCAGCAGCTTATCGCCGATCGCGATGCGCCGCGCGAAGTCCGGATCGCCGGGTTGCATGCGATGGCGCGTGCGCTCGCGGGCCAAGGCCGCCACGTCGACGCCCATCCGTATGCGAAGGAAGCGGCGCGCCTCGGCCCCAACGGCGATGTCGCTGCCGATCTGATCGATACGATGGAACGGATCGTCGCGCAGACCGCGCCTGCGGTGCGACCGAACGCCGAGCTATCGATGGAGCGCAGCGCATTCCTCGAGCTCGAGCTCGGCC
>CAZDGY010000230.1:0-8626 GCA_964504685.1 uncultured Kofleriaceae bacterium
TCGCCGCCTCACCGCTTCACGCACAAACAACCTACGCCGCTGCCGGCAGCGCCGAACAACGTCGCCGAATTGGCGGGTGCGCTCGGGTCGACGATCGGATCGACCGGAAAATCCGCCCACGGTCCGGCGAACGCATCGGGCGTTGCTACGCTGTCGGAACCGCCGGCATCGCCAGTGTCCGCTCCGTGGTGACCGCACGCGACGACGAGCAACAGCGACGCGAAATAGTTCGAACGCACGCCACCATTGTATTGGTGATCTCGATTTTTCGTCAGGGACCGCCGTCCTACCTAGGCCTACGTCCTCCGGGCGTATCGCCTCGCATATACTGCGTAACGATGGTGACGCGGGGTGTTCTGGTCATCGCGGTCGTCGCGTGCGGCGGGCACAGCAACGGGCCCCGCGATTGGGCACCGAGCGATGCCGCGGTCGATGCAGTCGTCGATGCCAGCTGCGAGCCGCCGATCACCGTCGACGCCGCACCCGCGAGCACTGCGCCTGCATGTCTGAACGGCGCGATTCCCGGATCGTGTATCGACGTCAGCCTGTGCTACGGCTCGCGCGAATCGGTTGCGGGCCAGTGTACCGGCCCGCTCAACATCGAGTGTTGCTCGCCGCGATTCGCCGACGCGATCGAGTGCGATCCCGATACCGTGCCGCAGCCGAACGCGTGTCTCGTCGAGCAGCCGGGCGATAGCGGCTGTCCGGCGGGAATGAGTCATGTGGATACGTTCTGCGTCGATCGGTTCGAAGCTGCGCTCGTCGAAACGGTCGGCGGCTCGGAGCAACCGTGGTCGCCGTATTTCGATCCGACCGGCCACACCGTGCGCGCGGTGTCGATGCGCGGCGCAGTGCCACAGGCGTACATCTCGCAACTCGATGCCAGTGCGGCGTGTGCGGCATCGAATAAACGGTTGTGCACCGACACCGAATGGCTACGTGCGTGTCAGGGACCGGCGATGACGACGTATCCGTACGGCAACACGCGCGAGCCGGGCGTGTGCAACGACGCGCGTGCCGAGCATCCCGCGATCGAGCTCTACGGCACGACCGACAGCTGGATCTACTCGCACCTCGACAGCCCGTGCTTGAACCAAGAGGCCGCCGGGCTCGACCGCACCGGCGCCGAAACCGGCTGCGTCACCGCCGAGGGCGCGTACGACATGATGGGCAACGTGCACGAATGGACCGCCGATCCTGCCGGAACGTTTCGCGGCGGTTACTACGTCGACACGGTCGAGAACGGCAACGGGTGCCTGTACGCGACGACCGCGCACGACGTCAACTATCGCGACTACTCGACCGGATTTCGGTGTTGCGCCGATCCGATGTGACCGTGACACGCGCGCACACGCGCGAAACGGCGATAGAGACAGCTCACGATCGCGATTGCCAGCCGGCCCTTCGAGTGTGAGGCTTGCCGTATGGCTACCCACGCGATCGCTGCCGACGACGACCGGATCGAACAGCTGTTCCGCAAACAGCGCGCGAACCAAGCGAAGGTCAAGCGCTCGACCGCGGCCGAGCGCATCGCGAAGCTCGAGAAGTTGCGCGCCGCGATCCTCGCGCGCGAAGGCGCGATCCGCGATGCGATGTTCAAAGACTTCCGCAAGTCGGCGACCGAAGTCGACATCACCGAGATCTACGCGTCGCTCGTCGAGCTCA
Organism: uncultured Kofleriaceae bacterium; assembly: GCA_964504685.1. GTDB lineage: Bacteria > Myxococcota_A > Polyangia > Haliangiales > Haliangiaceae > JABFXX01. Next base: position 1,666 of record CAZDGY010000230.1, read on the forward strand.
AGGACGCGATCAAGTCGGTGCGCAAGTGGATGAAGCCGCAACCGGTGACCACGCCGCTCGCGCTATTCGGCACGAGGAGCCACGTCAACTACGAGCCGAAAGGCGTCGTGTTGATCATCGGGCCGTGGAACTACCCGTTCCAGCTGATCATCGCGCCGCTGGTCGCCGCGATCGCCGCGGGCAATTGCGTCATCTGCAAGCCGTCGGAGCTGACCGAGCACACCGCGAAGGTGATCGTCGAGCTGCTCGGCGCGGTGTTCTCCGAAGACGAAGTGGGCGTGGTCGAAGGTGGGCCGGCCGAGACCCAGCGCCTGCTCGCTCTGCCGTTCGACCACTTCTTCTTCACCGGCTCGACGAAGGTCGGCCGCATCGTCGCGGAAGCGGCGGCGAAACACCTCGCGTCGACGACGCTCGAGCTCGGCGGCAAGTCGCCTGCCGTGGTCGACGACTCGGCGGACATCGCGCTGACCGCGAAGCGCATCGTGTGGGGCAAGTTCGTCAACGGCGGCCAGACCTGCATCGCGCCGGACTACGTGTTCGTCTCGGAGCAGCGCGAAGCCGAGCTCGTCAACGAGCTACGCAAGTCGATCGCTGTCATGTACGGCACGAGCGAGGACGACCGCAAGAAGTCGCCCGACCTGTGCAGGGTGATCAACGCGCGCAACTTCGATCGGCTCAAGAAGATGCTCGACGACTCGGTCGACCAGGGCGCGAAGGTCGAGATCGGCGGCGGCAGCGACGCGGCCGAGCGCTACATCGCGCCGACCGTGCTGACGCATGTCAAAGCAGAGCAACCGGTGATGGCCGAGGAGATCTTCGGCCCGATCTTGCCGGTGTTGACGTACCAGAAGCTGTCCGAGGTCCCGACGTTCATCACGGCGCGCGACAAGCCGCTCGCGCTTTACGTGTTCGCGAACGATCAGCAGGCGGTCGATCAGATCATCGACAACACGACGGCGGGCGGTACCTGCGTCAACAACGCGCTGATCCATTTCGCGAACACGCACTTGCCATTCGGCGGCGTCGGCCCGAGCGGCACCGGCAACTACCACGGGTTCTACGGCTTCAAGGCGTTCTCGCACGAACGCGCCGTATTGCGCCAAGGCCGTGTCGACATGCTGAAGACGGTCTACCCGCCGTACGGCCCGAAGGTCTCGCGCATGCTCAAGTGGATGTTCAAGCTGTTCACGTAGCGCCGAGTCGACGCACCAGCGCGGATCTCCGTGGCAGGTTCCTGTTTCGAGCACGACCACGCGAGCCCTCCTACGATGACCGTCACGCACGCGATCCGGTGCGCGCGGAGCACCCTGATCGTGCGCGGCGCCGAGCGAGTCATCGCGGCGTTGCGTTCCAGCGCTGCGCGACCGAGTCATTGCAGTCGAACAGCTCGACCTTGGTCCGGTTCGCCGGATCGGCGCCAGTAACGTCGAGGCACTTGTCCGCGTTCGGGTTGTAGAAAGTGACCGTGCTGTCCGAGTTGCGCCACACGTTGAACTGCTGCGCTGCGGTGCCGTTGCACGACCACAGGTCGACCATGCTCCCGTCGCTGGTGCCGGCGTCATAGACGTCGACGCACTTACCGCTGTGCGGGTGGTAGAGCGCGACGATCCCGTTGCCGTCGTCGAGCTCGGTGAACGTTTGCGCCGGGGTGCCGTTGCAGGCGTACTCCTCGATCTGCGTCTTGTTGGCCGAGTGATCGCCGGAGACGTCGAGGCACGATCCCGGGTTCGCAAGCGGTGAGTACGCGTAGCTGTGATACGCGAGCGCCGAGGTCGCGCAGCTCGCACAGCAGCTGTCGAGCATGTAGTTCGGATTCTCCTGGCACTGGCTCTCGGCGGCCCACGCTTCGCAGTCCGCGTTGCTGTCGGAACACGACAGCGCGACACCGTCGATCACCAATGCCTCGGCGACATTCGGCAGGCCGCCGAAGCTGCCGTTGATGAAGTCCCAACTTAGCTCGGCCCAGCCGCTCGAGCCCCAGTCTGTGCCCCACTGGTTCATGATCCACACGCCGTTCGCGTCGTAGCCGAACGCGGTGATCGCATGGCCGCCATAGACGATCTCGCCGGCGATCGGTGGCCCGACGAGATAATCGGTTGCGGTCGCGTTTTCGAACTCGGGATACACGTACATGCCGACGAGCACCGGCCTGCCGCCGGCGAGGGCTTGCTCGATCGCCTGCTGTGGGCTCGCCGAGATGTCGAGCCGCGTCCAACCCGAGATCCGGAAGTGCGAAGCGTTCGCGCGCTGCACCGCGTTGGGCTTGACCGAGCACATCAGCGAGTCCTGCATCGGCTCGAAGTCGCTCGCGGTGTCGATGCCCTGGTCCTGCAGGATCTGCATCGCGTCCGCAGATTCCGCGCCGACCGCGCAGTTGCCGGACAACTGCGAGAACAAATACATCGGGGCGAATGTCGCGCCGGTCAGCCCGGTGCGGTTGGCCCACCAGCCCATCTCGACATAGCCGGTCGCGTATGACTGACACGATTCGGTGTCGCCCTGGTTCGCGACCGACGGCGCCCATTGCGAGATGTCGACGCTCGCCGGCAGCGCGAGCGGTGGAGTGGGCGCGAGGCCGGTGGGCGACGAGCTCGAGTGCAGCACAAGGCCGTAGTGATGACGCTGCTTCGCCGGGGTCGAGGCGGCAAGGTGCGTGAGTTGTTGGTCACCGCCGAGCGCAATCGGCAACTGCACCGCGATGGCGGGCCCGCGCGCTTCGTCGGGCTCGGTTGCGGTGGCGCACGCGGCGAGGCCCGCGATGAACAACGGCGTGCATAGGTCGGTCCGGAAACGCAGCATGAGTCCTCTTCGAGCCGCGCGTGATGACGGTCACCGCAGCGCCGGCTCCGACGCGCGTCCGGATGCGGTATTCATATCGCTCGCGCGTGAACGCGCGTCGCGCGCAGATTGGCGCGATCGGTCACTAGTGGTGACACCACACGCGACGAGAATCCCGCGAGGACCGCAATCGCCTCAATCGCTAACCAAGCCACCATCGTCGATGATCGGCGCGCAGGTGTCGGCGTCCGGCATCAGGCAGGTGCCGGCGGTGTCGACACCGTCGGTGACGCAGTGGTCGGGCGCCATGCAAGTGGGCCCGAGCGCCGTGTCGCACGCTTGGCCTTCATCGGCCAGCGGCATGCAGGTCGCCGGCGAACCGTGGCAGCTCGTGGCTCCGGTGCACACCGAGTGATCGCCATTGAACACGCCACAGCGCTCGCCGGCGGCGACGTACTCGATCGCCGTGCATGCACTCGTCGTCGTGTTGCACCATAATCCGAGGTTCGGGTCGCACAACGGCGCGGTCTTCGCCGTCGAATCACACGCCGCGCCGATCGCCGCGCCATCGGCGATGCACCGCCCGGACGTCGCGCCGTTCGCGATCACGCACGTCGCGCCCGGCACGCACGGGTCGTCGATGTCGCAGCCGGCGCCGATCTGATTCCACGACACGCAGATCTTATCGGCGCTGCACGCGAGGTCGTGGCCGCAGCCTTGATCCTCGCACTCGTCGCCGATGACGGGGACTGGCGCGCAAGAGCCGCATTGATCGGTCGCGTCGGTCGCGCAGAACGTAGAGTCACATTGGCTGTTGAACGCGCAGTCGTCGCCGATCGCGCCAAGCCCGGCATGTGTCAGACACGCGTCGGGCGTGCCGCCTTCGAGGTAGTCTTCGCACGCTTGTCCGGGCAACGCGGCGGCGCACGCCTCAGTGTACTGCGCGTTCTGCCCCGTGGCGTCCGATGACAGCGCCGAGTTGCACGACGCGGCTCTACGCTCGATACACGTCGCGTCATCACCGTATTCGATTTCGACGAGCTCGTGCCGGCACGAGTCGAGCTGTGCGCACTGCGCGACCGCGAGGTCGTTGCAGGCTTGCGGGATTGACGGTCCGGTAGAGCAGGCGACCAGAGCAGCGATCGCGCTTGAGATCAGCAGATTCAGTCGGCTCATGCATCCTTTGGCAGACGGCGTGTGCCAGACGCTTGACCCGCACTCGAATTCACGACTGATCGGCGCGCGCATCGCGAAGTAACTTCATGCGGGGCTTCCCGCCCGTGCGGGCCAGCTAGTTCGGATCGTCGGGCGCGATCCGAAACCACAGCGTGCGACCGACCTGGCACGTCCGGCACCTGACGTCGACGGCGCGCAGGCCCGCCGCGACCGACCGGTGCTCGATCACGCGGTATTCGCCTTCGCACTGCACGCACGGCGTTGCGGTCGCGCGGCCTTCGATCACCGACGCAGACGCGACTTCGATCGGATGATCTGCAGAGCCGCCGGCCACCAGGCCCGCCAGCTTTTCGCGGTCGCGCACGAGCTGGCGCAGGGCGCGCTCGGCAGCGCGTCTCTCGCTGCGTTTCGTCATCATCCCGTGGATATAACATCGCGCCCGGTAGGCGCGAGCGATTCCAGCGGTGACAGCGCGGTTACGGGTGAAGGACGATCTTCGCCGCCGCCGGGCCGTCGAGAACCGCGTCGAGCTTGACCCCGTTCGCGGTCAGATCGAACGCGAAGATCTCGAGGTACTCGTCGGTCGTCAGGCTGCCCGCCTTCTTCGGCGGCATGTTCTTGGTTGCCCAGCCGAACACGTCGGCCGCGGTGTGGAACTTGACGTCGCGCTTCGACTTCGCGCGCGGGTCGAGCGGGAACGCGTCTTTGCCGACGACCGGCGGGCCATCCTTCGTGCCTTGGCCGGCGTCGCCATGGCATTTCGAGCATTTGTCGGTGTAGAGCTTCTTGCCGGCATCGATCTGCGCTTCAGCCGTTGCGGGCTTGGCCGGCGGTGCGGTCGAGGCGGTGAGCGAAACGGCGGCGATGAGAGCGAGCGTGGCGGAGCCGAGCAGAAGGATCTTCATGCTGGCTTAGAGCATGACCGCGGCCATTACGTTACGAGTCATGCGATTGCAGCGGTCGCCCGCGAAGGCGTAGAGCTTGTCGATCATCTTCTCGGCGAGCGTGGCTGCGACCGCTGCGCGAGCGCGATGCAACCGGACGCGCACCGCTTCGTCGCTGATCCCGAGGCACGTCGCGGTCTCGGCAGTCGCCCACGTCGAGAACGCGGCGTCGCCGCGGAACTGTGCGAGGTGGTGATAGATATCGAGCCACGCCTGCTGCAGCACATCCTCGGCTTCCGGATCGGAGCGCATGACGGCGCGCACCGCGCGAAACAACCGCTGATTGTGACGGCGGACGAGCACCTCGAACGCTTCGCGTTGACCTGCAGCCACGAGCGCGACGATCTCGCCGTCGGGAGCTTCGACCAAGGCGCGTTCGGGAGCATGCATCGTTGCTATAGATGATGACCCGGGCCGCGACGTTACAGCGCTTCGCCGCGGCAGTAGGCCCAAGGCACCGAGACGTCGCCGGGAATCGGCACGTGCCCGGCCCCTTGGATTGCATTGAATTGGCTCGGGAAGCTGTCGTTCTGCAGCGTGGTCGCGGTGACCTGCGCGGCGCTGTACGCGCTGTCGGCCGTACCGATCTGGAGAACCACCGCAAGCTTGCGGGTCGCGCCGTTGATCAGCGGATCGCCGGAGCCGCCACCGTAGGGGCTCGATGCCGCGAGCACCGCCGCGCACGACAGCGCTGCGCCGGTGTCCATCCCGTACTCGAACGACATGTAGCCGCCTTGCGAGTAGCCGTAGACGAACACGTGGTTCGCGTCGACTTGATGCGTATCGACGATCTGGGTGCGCAGCGCATCGAGGAACGGCAGATCGATGTTGCCGTCCGCGGCCGAGTTGTACGCGTCCCAATCGATGCCCGGGATCGTTTGGCCTACGCTCACGACATCGACGTCGCGCGTGATGCCCTGCGGCACGACGAGCACCGTGCCGTCGCCATCGGCGAGCGGCTTGAGACCCGACGTCGCGAGAAAGTTCGAGTCGGTGTCGCCGTTGCCGTGCAATGCGATCGCGAACTGCGAAGTCGACGCCGCGTTCGCCGGTACGTAGAGGATCGCGCTGCGCACTTGACCGGCGACGGTCATCGAGATCGTCGACTGACCCGGCGTGAGCGTGGTCGGCGAACCGGTGTCGCTACCGCCGCCGCCACCACCGCCACCACCACCACCACCACCGCCGCCACCACCGCCACCACCGTCACCGCCGTTCTGATCGATCGACGCAGAGCACCCGACGCAGAGCACGAGGACGAGAGTGCGGAGGATCGTCATGATGAAGTAGTACGCAGTGGCGAGTGGGCCGCTTCCTGTGGCGCGCTACGATGCACTTCGTGAGCAAGGCGTTTACCAAAGAGGACGACGACGTCCCTCCGCAACCGTCTCGTCGACGGGGAATTCCAGTACCGGACCCGAATTTTCTGACACCGGCAGGTGCAGTAGCCGCTCGTGCGGAGCTCGATCAGCTGTTGCGTTCGTCAGGCGATTCGGATCGCGTGCGCGAGCTGACCGAGCATCTCGCGACCGCGCAGATCGTCGCGCCCGGCGATCGCGACACGGTCGGACTCGGAGCCACGGTCGTGATCGAGAACGAAGCCGGCGAACGCCGCAGCTATCGCTTCGTCGGCGCGATCGAGGCCGACGTCAAACGCGGCTGGCTCAGCTTCCAATCCGAGCTCGCGAACGCGCTGTGGGGCGCGCGAGTCGCCGATAGCGTGGTGTTGCCGCGTGGCGACGAAGTGGAAGTTGTCTCGATCGCGTACGACTGATCAGTGACACTGAGTCGCGTCGGGGACGGTGCAGGTGCCGGCGGTCGAGCCGGTCGTCGTCGGCACGCACTTCGCCGGCGCGAGGCATGGCGGACCAGCGACGCTATCGCACGCCGCGCCATCGGCGGCGGGCGCGGCGCACGTTCCGGCCTTGGCAGTCGACGTCGCCTTGACGCACAGACCGCCTGCGATGCACTCGGCGAAGCTGGTCACCGGCGTACCGAGCGCGCCGCACGGTGCGTTCGCCGCGGCGAGCGCGATCGGTTGACACGTGCCGATCGTCGTACCT
>CAZDGY010000231.1:0-8626 GCA_964504685.1 uncultured Kofleriaceae bacterium
GGTCGCGTATCCGTTTGCTGCGCTCTCAGCGAGATTCCACGTGTCGAGCTTCAGCCGAGGATGATGCAGCAGGATCGCGAGCACGCCAACCGCGGCGCGACGCAGGCCGAGCGGATCGGCGCTGCCGGTGGGCACGAGACCCGTCGCGAAGCAGCCGACGAGCGTGTCGATGCGATCCGCCAGTGCGACGAGCGCGGCGTCGTCGGTCGCGGGCAGCGCCGCCCCCTGCCCTTTGGGCCACCAGTGCTGCTCGATCGCATCCGCGACCGCAGCGGGCTCGCCGGCGAGCCGCGCGTAGTGCTTGCCCATCACGCCTTGCAGCTCTGGGAACTCGCCGACCGCACTCGACGCGAGATCCGCTTTGCACAGCTCCGCCGCTCGGAGCGCCGTTGCCGAGCCGCCGAGCCGCTTCACGAGATCGGTGAGCCGGCGCACCTTGTCGCCGATCGTCTTCGCGCCATCGCCGAGCTTGGCTTGGAACACGACGCCGTCGAGCTTGCCGTTCCATTGCTCGAACGTGTGCTTGCGATCTTCGGCAAAGAAGAACTTCGCATCGGACAGCCGCGCCGCGATCACGGTCTGGTTGCCGCGCTGGACGACTTTCGGATCGGTGACGATCGTCGCGGTCAGCGTGACGAACCGGTTCGCGAGCACGCCCGCCTTGTCCTCGAGCGCAAAGTACCGCTGGTGGTTGCGCATCGCGGTGACGATGATCTCTTCGGGCACCTCGAGAAAGCTCGGATCGAATTCGCCTGCGACCGCGACCGGCCACTCGCCGAGGTTCGTGACTTCGTCGACCAGCGCCGGATCGGGCCGCACGCGCAGCCCGGTCTCGCGCTCGATCCGCTCGAGCTCTTTGCCGATCGCGTCGCGGCGCTCGGTCGGATCGACGACGACGTGCGCCTCGCGCAGCGCTTCGACGTAGCGATCAGCGCTCGCGATGTCGATCCAACCCGACGACAGGAACCGATGGCCACGCGTCTTACGCCCGGCGGTGTGCCCGGCCCAGTCGAGCGCGACGACCTCGCCGCCGTAGAGCGCGACGAGCCACTGCACCGGTCGCACGAACGTCGTCTCCGACCAGCCCCAGCGCATCGCCTTTGGCCACGCGATCGCGCTCGCGAGCTCGCGCAGGATCGCGGGCAACAACATGCGGGTCGGCTCGCCGACGACGTTACGCGTCGCGACGACGTACAAGCCCTTCTTGCCGGCGACCTCGCGCTGCTCGAGTGCGGACTCGAGGACGCCGTTCTTCGCGGCGAAACCCTGTCCCGCTTTGGTCAGCGCGCCATCGGGACCGAACGCCGCGGACACCGGCGGGCCGGTGACCTCTTCGCGCAAGTCCGGTTGGCGATCCGCAAGGCCACGCACGACGACGGCGAGCCGGCGCGGCGTGCCGTATGCGTGGACGCTGCCGCGTGCGAGGCGCGCGGTCTGTAGCCGCGCCTCGATCAACCCGGGCAGCTCGGCGATCGCGCGCGCGAGCATCTTCGCGGGAATCTCCTCGCAGCCGATCTCGAACAGCAGATCGCTAGCCACGCGCAGCTCCGATCGCACGCGCCGCAGCGAGTGCCGCTGCGTTGACCCCGGCTTCTTCGGCCGCGCGATACGCAGCCTGCGCCGGCGCTTGCAAGGCGGGCGCGAGCAGCGGGAACCCGAGGTTCGCGCGCGTCTGGACGTTCGCGTGCGCACACGCCCGCGCCATCCCGCGAACGCGGCCGATGAATCGCTGGCGCTCGGTCACGCTGATCGCACCGCGCGCATCGAGCGAGTTGAACGCGTGGCTCGCCTTCATGCAGAACTCGTACGCCGGCAGCACGAGGCCCGCGGCGAGCAAGCGTGTGCACTCGCCTTCGAACGTGTCGAAGTTGCGAAAGGCGATCTGCGGATCGAGCAGCTCGAAGTGGTACGTCGAGTACTGACGCTCCCACTCCTTGCGCAGTTGACCGTAGGTGACGTGCTTGTCCCACTTGAGGTCGTACATGCTGGAGACGTCTTGCAAGTACATGCACAACCGCTCGAGCCCGTACGTCAGCTCGGCGGTCACCGGCATCAGATCGATGCCGCCCGCCTGCTGGAAGTAAGTGAACTGGGTGACCTCTTGGCCGTCGCACCAGACCTCCCAGCCGAGGCCCCAAGCCCCGAGCGTGGGCGACTCCCAATCGTCCTCGACGAACCGGATGTCATGCGCCGCGGGATCGATGCCGATCGCGCGCAGCGACTCGAGGTACAGGTCTTGGACATCCAGCGGCGACGGCTTGAGCCCGACCTGAAACTGGTAATACGCGCCGGCGCGGTTCGGGTTGTCGCCGTAGCGTCCGTCCGATGGACGGCGGCAAAACTGCACGAACGCGGCGTTCCACGGCTCGGGGCCGAGCACGCGCAAGAACGTCGCGGGGTGAAACGTACCGGCTCCGACCTCGACGTCGACCGGCTGCTCGATGACGCAGCCGCGCTCAGCCCAGAACCGCTGGAGCGTGAACATCAGGTCTTGCAGATACATGGACCGCGCGGGACCCTACCCGCGCCCGCCGATCTGGTCAAGCGTCGGCGCTTAGCTAAGTCCCCGTAGTCTCTTGACGATCTTGTCGTGCGACGGCTACGGTGAAACGCATGGTCCGCGAGCTCCTGCTCTCTGCGCTCGTGGCGGCAATCGCGCCCCTGACGGGCTGTTCGCTGATCCTCGATTTCTCGCCGAAAGCGGTGCCGATCGACGCCGCGATCGATGCGGTCTACTCGCAAGACGAATGCGATTACAAAGAACCGAACGACACGCTCGCGACCGCCGCGATCGTGGTGCCGGGCGACACCGGACCGGCCGCGGTGTGCGCGAACAGCGACGGTACTGAAGACGACGACTACTATCAGTTCCCGGTCCCGACCGGCACGACGAGCGTGACGATCACGGTCGACTTCATCGAGCGCGCGGGCGGCGACCTCGACCTCCGGCTGTTCGACGTGAGCAACGGCTCGATGCTGTCGGAGTCGGTCGGGTTCGGTAACGAAGAGAAGATCGTGTGCCCCGGGTCTTCGCCATCGTGCGTGAGCCTCGCGGCCGGCAACTACGCGTTCGAGGTTTTCCCCGGCGAGCCCGGTGCGGTTAACGACTACACGTTCTCGCTCGCGCTGCAGTGACCGCGATGCGGCGGTGCGGCCTCGTGCTCGTGCTGGCGTGCTGCGGGCCGCGCATTCGTGCGATCGGTCCCGACGTCGGCCGCGACGTACCGGGCTGCCGGCGCGACCACAATGTCGTCGACGTTGGCGACGTCGGTGACGCTCCGCTCGCGGTCGTCTACGAGCACGCGATGTTCTTCTCGACCGATATTCCAGCCGCCGTGTTGTGGCCAGACGGAACGCTCGCGTTCTCGGACAAGCGCGCGTGGTTCACGGCGGCGCTCGGCGCGGCCGAGGCGACTCGGATCGCCGGCGATGCCGCGGCGGCGTTGCGAGCAGCTCCGCGCCACGCCGAGAGCAACCGGGACGAGACCGATCAGCCGATCGTCGAGCTGGTCGTCCGCGACGGATCACATTGGCGGGTGTCGGACGTCCGCGGCCTGGTGCGCGGCGATCGCGGCGACGGCGCCGCGGCGGCGTATCGCGAGTTGCTCGCCCGAGCGCATGGCGGCACCACACACTATGCGCCGGAGTCGATCGCGGTCGACTACGAGCCGGTCGCCGACTACACCGGCGAGCTCGCGTGGCCTGCCGACATCGCGCCGCCCATCGATCCCGACGTCGCGGGCGAGGTCGTGGTCGCGGCGACCGCCGAGCCGGTGTTGCGGGAGCTCGAGCGCGACACGCAGCGCTCCGGTCGCGCGATCGTCGTCGCGGGCACGCACGTCCGGATCCGGCTGAGCCGCCGGTTCCGCGGCCAGGCCGCGATCGACCGCGTGCTCGAGTGCGCGCGCGAGCGTTGATGTCAGTTGCAATGATCCGCCGGCCAGTCTTTCGGTGGTGGCGCGGTCGGATCCTTCAGCAGCGGATACCAAACGATGACAAGCGAATCGACGTTCGCCTGGCACATCATCGTGACGTCGATCATCCAGCCGGTCTTGTCGTAATGCTTGCACGTCGTGTAGCGCGTGATCTTCGACGTGAACGCGAGCTGCTGAGCCGCTGCGCTACAGGTCATCCCGAGTAGCTGGGTCGGCCCCCCCGGGTGCGCGTTCAGCCAGTCGCGCTCCCTCTTGCCGTCTCCGTACATGCCGAAGTCGATCTGGATGCCGCCGTCGGCGCGAAAGTGGACGCTCGGCCCGCCTTTGTAGTTGAGCGTTACGCCGTCGCGGTTCGACGACGAGTCGGGCGGTCCCCATTTCTTCACAACGGTCTCGGCCGTGTCGTCGTGGGTCAACCCGGCGATGCTCCAGAAATCAGCGAAGCCGAGCTTGCCGCCCGGCGCAGCAGCAGGGCTTCCGGACAGGAGCGCCGAGGCAACGAGCGCGAACGCGATCAGCGGCAAACGCATGGCCGCGCGTATCACGGAGCACTTGGTCATTGGCGATAGCGCAGCGTGAACCCGACGCGCTCGAGCATGTGAGGCGCGATCGAGACCTTCTCGCGCACGATGTCGCCGACGATCTCGGGCTTGTGCGGCCACGACCGCTCGATGCCGGCGAGCGTGACCGCGCGCAGGGGCTCTTCGATCCACACGTCGCGCGTCGTCTCGCCTTCATTCGAGATCGAGAACATCAGGCGATCCACGAGCGCGAGCTCGGTCGGCCCGTCGTTCGTGCGTTCGCGCGCCTCGTGCATGCCAACGTCGTTCCACAGCGCGAACCGCACCGCGGTCGCGACGATGTGGCGGTGCGCGGTCGGGACGTGGACATCGCGCTCGAGCTCGTCGGGTTGCGCGAGGTGAACATAGGCTTCGCCCGGCGCGAGCTGCGCGTTCGGCAAGTCGAGCATGACCCACACGTCATTCGTCGCGTTCGCCCCCCAATCGCGCGCGGTCGAATCCGCGGAGGCGGGCGAATCGACGTCGGCACCTGCGTAGACTCGGCGCACGGTCGCGGCGGTCGCGACCGGCGCAGCGACGAGCACCGACGTCGAGCCGTCGAGCGTGATCGATCCGCGTGCGACCAACTTCGGCGGTTCGCCACCGGGAACGCCATCGAACAGCGCGACGTCGGCGCGCGCCCCGTGCCATGACGGTGTCGTGATCGCGTAGTGCGACGTCACGGTCGCATGATCTCCGTCGACCGCGATCCAATGCTCGGCGCGATAGGCGATCGCCTTCGACGTATAGAGCAAGCGCACGAGGTGTCGGCCGCTGCCGGCGGTCACCGCGCAACGTACTTCTCCGACCGGCGCCGCGGCCTCGATGGCCGGGACCTGCGCCCGGCCAGCAGCACTCCCGGATGGCGGTGCGGTTAGATCGATCGGGAGGCGATCGCGCGTGCACGTTCCGATCGCGACGTGGCCCCCGATCGGCACGATCTCGAGTGACGCGAGCTCGGCGCCGGGATCGACGTCGGACAGCACGAGCTCGTTGCCGGCGATGTCCACCTCGCGGCGATCGTCGACGATCGCGTAGCCCTCGGGCGCGCCGCCCGAACCGTTGTGCTCGTAGATCGCGAGCGCGATGCCCGCGGACGCGTGATTCGACGCGAGCATGTCGCGGTGCGCGCACGCTGCGAGCACGAGCGCCGCGAACAGGCCGACGCGCACGCTATTCCTCGGCGGCGACCGAATCGCCGATCAGCGCCGCCGCGTCGCGCGAATCGATCTTGCCGCTGAGGATGCCGGCGATGCCGGCGAGCACCGGCATCCGCACGCGCAACGACACCGCGAGCTCGTTGCCCGCGATCGCCGCGCGCGCACCTTCGGCTCGCTCGCCGTCGGGGCGCTTGCCCTCCGCGAGCTTCTTGCCGAGGGCATAGTCCGCCGAGCGTTCGCTCGCACGCACGAGCAAGTTGCCGAGTCCGGACAGCCCGGCGAACGTGCGCGCTTCGGCACCGGCCGCGACACCCAACCGCGATGCTTCGGCGACCGCACGCGTCACGAGCACGGCGCGCGGCCCGTCGCCCATGCCCAAGCCGTCGCACAAGCCGAGCGCGACGGTATAGGCGCCAGCGAGCGCCGACGCGAGCTCGACGCCGGCGAGATCCTTCGAGCCGTAGACGCGCAACGCGGGCGGCGCGTTGATAAACCGGCGGGTCTCCGCGATCACCTCGGCGAACGCCGACGCGACGACCATCGATGCGAACTTGCCCTCGGCGAGGTCATCGGGCAACGCGGGACCGGCGAGCGCGCCGACCTTGAGCGTCGGCAAGCCCTGCAACATGACCTCGGAGACCCGCTCGTTATTCGGCGCCGCGAGCGCGCCGATCGCGTGGACCACGATGTGGCTACCGTCGAGATGGTTGCCGAGGTCGCGCGCGCGCTCGCGCACGTCACTCGACGTCACCGCGAGCACGAGGAACCGCGCTTCGTTTGCGAGCCGGCGAACATCGGTCGTCGGTTCGAGCGGCGGCGGCAACACCGCGGCGGGCAAGCGCGGGCAGTGCCGCGTGCGGGCGATCGCGTCGACGACCGCGGCGTCGCGCGACCAGAGGATCACGTGGCGGCCGGCGCGTGCGAGCACCGACGCGAGCGCGGTGCCGAACTTACCGGCGCCGACGATGCCGACCGCGTCGGATCGGGCGCTCACGTCGTCTCCACCGGGATGTGCGCCGTGCGGTTTTGGTAATAGAAGATCAGCTTGAGGTCGTCGATCCGCAGCAGATCCCCGGACCGGGTCACCGCCGCGTGCGTGTGATAGCTGGCCAAGCCGCGCACCGCATCGTCGAGGATCGCCGGCGTCGCTTGCGGCAGTAGCTGCGGGTGCTCGCTGCCCCAGCTCGGCGTTGTTTGCAGGCGCGCGCGCAACCGGGTCAGCCCTTCGAGCGCCCGATCGACGGTGATCGCACACGCTTCGGTCGGCGCGCGCAGCAAGCGATAGATGTCGCGCGTCCCGGCGGTGCGCGCGAGCTCGTCGTACAAGACGCGCGCGAGCAAGTGGGTGGCGTGGAACACCGTCAGCTTCGGATACACCTGCGCGAGCCGCCGCCCGAGCGCACGGGTGTACTCGGCGTCGCGCTGGTCGTCGTCGGTGACCTCGCCATCGGCGCCGCGCACGTAGCTCGCGGGATCGACGATGCGACCGGCGCGGTCGATCGATTCACCGTCGTCGGTGATGTCGTTGCCGAACGGATCGTAGGGCCGACCGAATCGGACGACGACCGACCCTTCGTGCGCCAGGATCTTGCGGAAGAACTCGACGATTCGGCCGAAGCGAGAGAACTCGTCGTCGGTGATGATGTAGCGATTCTTGCCGGTCTCGGCGAGGTAATCCTCGATCAGAGTCTCGGCTTCGAGCACGAGCCGGTAGTTGATCGTCGCCGGCACGATGTACAGACGCTTGTTCGGCGCGCCCTCGCGTACGCTGTTCTTGTACGCGGTGATCGTGGTGCCCGCGAGCCCGAGCTTTAGATGTTTCTCGACGAGGTTCGACCGCGAGCGCGTGCCGCCCGGAAAGAACAGCGAGTGATAGCCGTGCTCGAGCAACACGGTCGAATACTCCTTGAGCACATCTTTGTAGAGCTCGAACCGCAGTCGACGATCGACCCGGTACGCGCCGAGGTTGCGCATGAAGTAGCTGATGAACGGGTTCGAAAACAGATTCTTGCCGGCGCCGTAGGTCACCGGCGGCAGGCCCGCGCGCAACAGGCCAAGCCCGATCACCGGCGAGTCCATGTTCGACGAGTGAGTCGGCATCACGACGATCGTGCCGCGCTCGGCGCAGGCGCGCGCCAGCTCGACCTCGCCATCGGCGACGACCCGCGCGTCGAGATGGCGCAACGCATTGACGCCGTCGCGAAGCTGCCGATCGGCGAGAATACGAAGCCCAAGATCGAAGGGCCCAACCCGGTGACGAATCGATAGACGCGTGGATCGAAGTTGCCGACGACATCCTGGCCGTAGTGGCGGACCAGCGAGCGCAGCTCGGCCTGCTTGTCGCCCTCCGTCATCGAGTTCAGCCTTCTCGACAGGTCTCGCCACCGATCTGCAGAGTGCCCATTGCCGCGCGACGCCTCGAGCCGTCGGATCTCGCAGAACGCGACGTCGTTAAGGACGTATTCGAGCGACGCATCCCCGCCGGTTCTTGCCGCATCGACCCGGCGCGCGACGACGCGGCGTTCGACTTCAGCGAGCAGCCGTTCGCGGTCGGCGTTGAACCGCTCTAGTCGGTTCTCGGCTTCCCGGACGGGTCGGTCCGCGCCCATAGGCTGGTCATATCACGCACGTCCGCGAGCGGATCTCTCGGTAGGCTCTTGCGTCGCAAAATCGGGTATGCTGATGATTACTCAAGTGGAGCGGGCGTCGGTCAGTCGACGCTCGGCGGTCGGTGGATCGAGGGACTAGCGACATCGGGTCGCGGGTCTAGTTGGACGATTCATCACCGGGCCCGGTGTGAGTGAAGATGTCGACGACCAAGCGTCCCGCGGCAAGAGCTAGCGCCAAGACGAAAGAGCCTGCAACGAAGGCCGGGCGAAGCTCTGCGTCCGCGACGAAGGCGCCGAAGTCGCGCAGCAAGGCCAAGGTCGAGGTGGCCCCGCCGCCGGTGCGGCCGGCGTACTCGCTCGAT
>CAZDGY010000232.1:0-8620 GCA_964504685.1 uncultured Kofleriaceae bacterium
CGGCCCTTGCATGGTCGAGCACGAAGTCGGCACGCTGTATCCGCAGAACTGGTTGCGGCCGCGGTTCTCGTGGATCGCGACAGGCACCGAGAACTTGTTCGAGATCCGGCTGACCGCCGCGAACCAGATCAACCCGCTCGTCGTTTACACGAGCGCGAGCACTTGGACGATGCCCGCCGATATCTGGGGGCGGCTTAGCGCCGATACCGTCGAGCAGCCGATCACGATGACCGTGCGCGGTGCGACCTACGACGGCATGTCCGCGCTGACGAGTGGTCCGGAGATCGGATCGATGGGCGACATCGCGGTCGCGAACGCGCAAGCGCCGGGCGCGATCGTCTACTGGACGACGAGCGGCGGTACGGCCCTGCGCGGCTTCCACATCGGCGACGAGACGGTGACCACGATCGTGCAGCCGGCCGACGATGCGCCCGCGACGAAGTGCATCGGTTGCCATTCGTCGACGCCCGACGGCACGTTCGTCGCGTACTCGGCGAGCCAGAACGCCGGCAACGGCGACCCGACCGCGCTCGGATTCTTGAGCTCGGACGCGATGGGCACGCGCCCGAGCTTCATCACCGCGTCGGCGCAGACGATGATGGCCCGATCCGGCCAAGAGTCGCCGACGTTCTCGAAACAGCATTGGCAGACCGGCGATCACACCGCGGTCAACATGTTCACGGTCGGCAGCAAGTTCGAGATCATGTGGACGGATCTCGAAGCGACCTCGACCGTGCAGAACACCGGCTGGGGCGTGATCGCACGCGGCACCGACACCGGAGCGGCGGCCTACGCATCGTTCGCGCGCACTAGCGATCAGCTGCTGTACGTCAGCGCGCCGACCGTGTCGTCCGGCGTCACGGTCAGCCACGGCGACTTGATGACCGTGCCTTACGGCGCTCGCGCTGGTGGCACCGCGAGCCCGATCATGGGAGCGGACACGACGACGTACAACGAGTACTACCCGACGTTCTCCCCCGACGATAAATACGTCGCGTACAACCGCGTCACCGATGGCCAGTCGAGCTACGCGAACACCCAAGCCGAGGTGTTCGTGATCCCGACCGCGGGCGGCACGCCGACGCGCATCGCCGCGAACGATCCGACGAGCTGCAGCGGCAAGACCAGCCCGGGCATCGAGAACAGCTGGCCGAAGTGGGCGCCCGAGGCGACCGTCGACAACGCGACCGGCAAGACCTACTACTGGGTGACGTTCTCGTCGACGCGCACCGGCGGCATCCCGCAGCTGTTCGTCACGCCGGTGGTCGACGACGGCAGCGGCACGCTCGAGACCTATCCGGCGCTCTATCTGTGGAATCAACCGGCGACCGACCACAACCACACGCCGGCCTGGGACAACTTCCAGCTCGTCATCCAATAACTCAGCGCGCGGCGACGAGCGCACCGTGCGGGAGTTTCGCCGCTGCTTCGGCGAGGCTATACGGCGTGGCCGTGCGCAGCGCTTGGACCGCGACTTCGAGCCGGCCGTGGATGCGTGCGTTCGTCGCAGCGATCACGAGCTGCCGCGGGAACCTGTTGTTGACGTCGAGCTGGAGCGCGCCTTGCACCATCGCGATCTCCTGCACGGTGAGACCGGAGTCGAGCATCCAGTCGTAGAGCGGTCCGCTGTGCACGTCTGCTAGCCGCAGCTTGTTGTTCGTGTGCACGACGGCATCGACCAGATCGCCGTGACCCGACTGATAGATCAGCTCGGCCATCGGGCAACGCACGCCGCGTTCGTCGCGAAACTCGCTGACCGGATACGACGTCTTCGGATCGATCGGAAAATCCCCGGCTTGCTCGTAGTGCTCGAGTGCCGCGATCATCTCGGCGCGATGGATGCCGAGCGTCGCGATCGTGAACGGCGACGCGGTCGCCGGTGCGAGCGGTTTCGGAATCGCGGCGCATCCAGCAAGAGCTACCAAGGCGAAGCACGAAGCGTTGATCGTCATGACCAGACGATGCCGCAAGCCTTGGGTCGCGCCGGTAAGGCCTTCGTAAGGCTAGACGCGGTCGCCGGCGAGATCGAGGAACGTGTAGCGGTCGCGAATCTCGCGCGCGTGCGCGATCGCGGCATCGAACAGCGCATCGGGATAGCCGAGCTCGATCGGCGTCGTCGGTGCACCGGCGGCGTTGAGGATCGCTGCGACGCGGTCGGGAGTCGTCGCGACCGCTGCGAGCCGCGAGCGGAATTCGGGCCAATGCGCGGCGAGTCGCGCGTTGATCGCGTCGGCGGCAGCGCGATCGAGCGCCTTGGCCGACAGCTCGGGCCATGCCGCGTCGCCGAACGCCGGGCCGAAGTGGGCCACGACGCTATCGCGCGAGATCGCGGTCGGCTGAACATAGGGTGGTTCGGCGCGAGCTAGCAGCTCGGCTTGAATTCGCGCGACCGCGATCGTCGCGACCGCGATCTGTTCGCCGTGCAGCGGCTCGGGGATGTGCGCCGGTCGCATCATCTCGAGGTAGTGGCTGATCATGTGCTCGCCCTGGCTCGCCGGAAAGCTGCCGCCGACGAGCGTCATCCCGAAGCCGGACAGCACGAGCGTGCGTGCAAGCGAGCGCATCGCCGCCAAGTCACCGCCGACGAGCGCTGCGGCATTGCTGAACAGCGTCGGCTCGTCCGCGGCGAGCAACTCGAACGGCACCGCGCGATACGGCCGATCGCGCAGCAGGTGCGCCATCAGCCAGTCGGCTTGTGCGGTCGGGCGACACACGCTGTCGCCGAGGCCAGCGCGAATCAACCGCGCCGGCGCCGCCGCGAGCACGCCGAGATCGAGAAACACGCCGACTGGCGTGCGCGCGCGCACCGAGCGCTTGAACCCCGCTTCGCTCACCGACGCGCTGACCGACGTGTAGCCATTCATCGACGGCGCGGTGCCGAACACGAGCTGCGGAATGTCGCGAGCAAGCGCGACCATCTTCGATAGATCGTTGATCGTGCCGGAGCCGACCGCGACGACCGCGGCGACGTCGGGCTCGAGCGTCGCGATCAGCTTGTCGATCGTCGTGCGATCGCAATGCGGATGGCGTGGCAGCTCGATCCGCTGCACCGCGAACCGCGCCTCGAGCGCGGCGGCGGCGCGATCGCCGAGCGCCACGTACGTATCGGGATCGCCGATCACCGCGAGCTTGCCGGCGACGCCGGTTGCAGCGACGAGCTCGATCTCGCGACCGACGAGTGAGTCTTCGATCGCAACCACGCGCGATTCGCAGGCGAGGAGCTCGCCGGTTTCGGGATCGGGATAGGTCCCGGCGAGCAGCCGCGCGATCGGGTCGCTAACGGCAGGCATCGAGGATCGCTCTCAGCTGAGAGCGCAGCCCACCCATGAGAGGCGAGAACGAGCCGTCGAATGCAGCCGAGCCGATCGTGAAGGCATCGGCGCCCGCCGCCGCGAGTGCGCGAATCTGCGCCGCGGTGGCGACGCTGCCGGCGACGAGCAAGTAACCGGGCGTGCCACGCCGCGCCGCGCGCACGAGCTCGATCGGGTCCGCTTCGGTCGCGCGATACGCGAGCAAGTCGACGCCAGCGCAACCTTTCGCCGCGAACCGCCGACAATCGGCTTCGACGTCAGCGGGCGTGCCGCCGAGCTTCGTCGGATGACCGACCGGCTTACCGGGGAACGGGTGGTAGGTCGTGCCGCTGCCGGCGAGGATCTGCAACACCTCGTCGACTTGCGTGCCGCCGAGCAGCCGCTCGACCCCGATGTCGCGCGCGACCCGCGCCGAATTCAAGCTCGCCTCGATCGAGGTGCTGACGACCTCCATGTACGTCGTCGCACCTTGCGCGCGAATCTGCACGACGAGCTCGCGCAACACGTCGGGTGGCACCCCGACATCCTTGAAACCGATGTGGCCAAGGCCGATCGGCCGGATGTCTTCGAGCACCTCGAGACAGTCAGGGACCGTCTGGTCGGAGCGCGTCAGCATGAAAACGAAGTCCACGCAGATCGGATCGTATCACGTGCCGCGCGCTTGTTTCGCGCACAGCTCGACGAGCTGGTCGACGATCCAGCGATGGGCGGGCCCGAGCGTCGCAGCGCGGCGGTAGATCACGGCGAGTCGCAGCAGATGCTCGTCGCGCGCCCATTCGGCCGGGCGAAGCTCGATCAGTCGCTTGCGCTCGAGATCGCGCCGCACCAGGTGCTCGGGCAGATTCCCCCAACCGAGGCCGGCGCGCAGCATCGCGTGCTTGGTGTGGAGATCGTCCACTCGCCAGGTTCGGGTCGACAGCACCGCTTGATCCGGCACGCCGCTCGTCGCGCGTTCGGCGAGTACGATCTGCACGTATTGCTCGAACACGTCGCGCGCGATCGGACCGCGCAGCTTGGCGAGCGGATGACGTGCCGCGACGACCGGCACCATCCGGATCGGCGCCAGCGCCCTGCGCTCGAGGCTCGGCGCGGTCGCGAGCGGAGTCGCCACCCCGAGCGTCGCGCTGCCATCGACGACCCGGGTCGCCACCGCCGACAGCGTCTGGACGTCGACCCGCAGATCCACGGCCGGGAACTCGCGCGCGAATCCTCGCGCCATCTCGATCAGCGCCGCGGTCGGAAAGATCGCGTCGACGCACAACGCGACCGACGCCTCGACGCCGCGCACCATCCCGGCCGCGAGCCTGCGCAACGCATCGACCTCGCCGAGCACGCGCCGCGCCATGCCGAGCACCGCCTCGCCCTCGCGAGTCAGCGTCGCGACGCGATGGGTGCGATCCCAGACTACGACCCCGAGTTGGCTCTCGAGGTTTGCCATCGCGGTCGACACCGCCGACTGCACCCGACCGAGCTTGCGCGCTGCGGCCGAGAAGCTCCCGCTGTCGACCACGGCCGCGAGCATGCGCAGCTGGTCGAGCGTGATCGGGTCGAGCACGACCATCAATCTAGCAGATGGTTTCTATCTATGGATTGCCGATTCCTTAGATGGCTCTCGATGACCATGTTTTCGCGCTACAGGAGTATCCAGCCATGCTGACCATCCGCAAAGCCGCCGACCGAGGCCATGCCCGCCACGGTTGGCTCGATTCCCACCATACGTTCTCGTTTGCCGACTATTACGATCCGAAGCACATGGGGTTCCGCGCGCTGCGCGTGATCAACGATGACCGGGTCGAAGGCGGCCAAGGCTTCGGCGCGCATCCGCACCGCGACATGGAGATCATTTCGTACGTGCTCGACGGCGCGCTCGCGCACAAAGACTCGACCGGCACCGGCGCGGTGATCAAGCCGGGTGACGTCCAACGCATGAGCGCTGGCACCGGCGTCGTCCATAGCGAGTTCAACGCGTCGCCTGCCGACGAAGTGCACTTCCTGCAGATCTGGCTGATGCCGAATCAGCGCGGGATCAAACCCGGCTACGAGCAGAAGACGTTCACCGACGCCGACAAGCGCGGCAAGCTCGTGCTCGTCGCATCGCCCGATGGCGAGAACGGCAGCGTGACGATCCACGCCGACGCGAAGGTCTATGCCGGCGTGCTCGGCAAAGGTGACGCGACGACGTTTGCGCTACCGGCTGGCCGTCACGCGTGGGTCCACGTCGCGCGCGGCGAGCTCACGCTCGACGGCCAGAAGCTCGGCGAGGGCGATGGCGCCGAGATCAGCGACCTACGCGAGCTCGCGTTCGTCGGAGTGAACGAGGCCGAAGTGCTCGTGTTCGATCTCGGCTGATTACGGAGACTGGATCCGCACGAAGCCGTTGCCGACCTGCACGCCGTCGCTGCCGGTCGCGTTCGCGCCGGGATTGAACGAGCCGCCGCCGCCGCCGGCCGACCAGTTCGACGTGTTGCACGAGGTCCCGCCGCCCGAATACCCACCGCCGCCACCACCGGCGCCATGGATCCAGACGCCGTTGTTGCTCGAGCCGCCGCCGCCGCCGAAACCACCTGCGGTAAAGCCGGCACCACCTGCAGCGTCATCGGCCGGCGACTTGCCGCCGAGTCCGGGTGACCCGCTCGGGTCGTCCGGGGTCGTCATTCCATCGCCGCCATCGCCGAGGTAGCCAGCGCCACCGCCGGCAGTCGACGCGACCCCGCCCGTACCCGCGCTACCACCAGCACCCGCAGTGCCGCCCGGCGACTGGCCACATCCGCCATCGGTCCCCATGGTGCCGTCGGGAGTCGCGACGCCCGGATTGCCAGGTTGCTCCCCGCCACAGCACTCGCCCGCACCGCCGCCGCCACCGCCCGCTGCGATCACGAGCGAGCCATCCGCGTGAAGGACGAACGTGCCGCCGCCGCCGCCGTTGTCCGCCGGGGTACCGCCGACGATGATCGTCAGGACCTCGCCAGGTGACACCGCGATCGTGCTCGACACCATCGCGCCAAGTCCGCCTGCGGTCTGCGCGCTCCCGCCCTGCGCGCCCGCGGCGGTGAACGTGAGCGTCGTCGCGGCCAGCGGAACGGTGAACGTCACCGCGGCACCAGTAAAGTCGATCTCGACCGCCTCGAGCGCGGCGCACACCCCGGCGACGCAGGCCTGGCCCGCGGTGCACTGCATGCCGACAGCGCCGCCCGCGCAGTCGGTCGCGCCACAGAAGTTGAAGTCGGTCTGTGGGTCGATGCACTCGCTGTTGCACTCGAGCCGGGTCGCGTCGCACGACAGCGCGCAGTTACCGGTGCCGTCGCACACGAAGCCATCCGCGCACGCGATGCCAGCGTTTGCGCCCGCACAATCCGCGGTCGCCCCGCAGAAACGGCGGTCGGTCAGCGGGTCGACGCACTGCGTGCCGCACACGAGCTCGGTCGAGACGCATTGCTGCGCGCAATGGCCGGTGCCGTCACACACGCTGCCGGTCGGGCACGGCGTGCCGACGTTCGCGCCGGTGCAGTCGCCGGTCGCGCCGCAGAATTGATTGTCGGTCGCCGGATCGATGCAGTGATCGGCGCATACGAGCTCGCCGGTGACGCACGATACGGCGCATTGCCCGGCGCTGCACACTTCGCCGTCGGGACACTGAGTGCCCGCGTTCGCGCCGGAGCAGTCAGCGCTGGCACCACAGAACCGGCGATCGGTCTCCGGGCTAATGCATTCGCCCGAGCACTCGACCTCGCTCGCCGCGCACGTCGCGGTGCACGCGCCGCTACTGCACAGCATCCCGCCCGGGCACACGGTGCCACACGCGCCGCAGTTCTGCGTGTCGTTGACTATGTCGGTGCAGGTCGAGCCGCATAGCCCGAACGGTGCGGGGCAACTCGACGCGTCGGGCGGCGCCAATCCGTTGTCTCCACACGCCCACAGCCCCACGACGCACGCCACGACAACGAAAATCCTGGTCATTGTCGATCACGTTATCAAAGCGCCGCTGGCAAGGAAAGCCCAGGCGGCCCAGGCGTAACCGACGATGCTTGAGTGTGTGTCGCCGGATCGACTACGCTCTGCTGTCCATGTTGCGCCGTACTCTCGTGTTGACCCTGCTCGTCGCCTGCGGTGGTGGCGGATCTCATAAGCTCGCCGATGCCTGCCTCGCGAGCGGTACCGTCACAGCGACGATGACCGGACCGAGCAACTACGTGTGTCACGACCCGTATATGATGAGCCTCACGGTCGTGAACACGAGTTGCGACCCGGTCGTCGTCCAGGGCATCACGCTGTCGGCGACAACGACGGGGACCGGGTGCGAAGCGCCGGGCGATTTCACGTACCCACCGCAAGTCGCGGTGGTCGAAGGCGGGCAGACCGCCGTCGTCTTGGCCTTCACCGGCAACCAGTTCTGTTGCCGCAACATGGCCTGCCCCTCGCCGTTTCAGTGCGACGACAGCTTCACCGCGACGGTCAACACCGACGGCGCCCCGGTCGTCGCGACGAACTCCGCCCATCTGTCGCTCGACGGCTGCGACGTGATCTGCCCGTAGTTCCCGGCGGATCCGTCCAGGCCACCGCTTACCCGCAACTTCGCCGCGGGTGGGCCGATAACCGCGGCATGACCAACCCCGCGCTGTCGATCTACGCCGAGCTCGCGGCTGAGCCGTCGCTCGCCGCAACGTCCACCGCCGCTGCCGCAGAGCGCGCGCCCCGCAAGCCGGCGATCGAGATCGTATCGCCCGCCGCCGAACACGCCTTGCTCGCTATCCTCGAGGCCCCGGCACAACCCGGCGAGACGCTGTACGTCGCGTATCGCCGCAAGGAACGCGAGCTCGGGATCGCATTCGCGAAGCTCGCGGTGAGTGAAGCGCGCGCACTGCTGCGCCGGCTGATGACACCTCGAGCGGATGATGTGCTCGCGCTCCGATTCTCGCGACTCGTCGCCGATCGTCGCCATCGCCTGCTCGCGTTTCTCGGCGATGCGCGCCGGCGCGAAGCACTCGCTCGGATGGTCGGCTAAGCCGCCGGCAAGTCGAACGTGAACACGGTGCCTGCTGCGACGACACTTCGTACGAGGAGTTGGCCCTGATAGCTCTCGACGATCGCCTTCGCGACCGAGAGCCCGAGCCCAGTGCCGAGCTCCTCCGGCTTGGTCGTGAAGAACGGCTCGAAGATCTTCAGCAGATCCGCCGGCTCGATGCCGCGACCGTTGTCGGCGACCGAGCACACGACGCGACCAGGCGAGATGTCGCGATCGACTTCGATCGCGATCTCGCCGCTGCCAGGCTCGCTCGAGTGCTTCATCGAACGCCTCCGGGGTCGGGGCG
>CAZDGY010000233.1:0-8592 GCA_964504685.1 uncultured Kofleriaceae bacterium
GGGTCAAAGACGTCGACGCGGTTCAGCGTGCACGCGGCGCTGCCGTCGGCGCAGACGTCAGTGATGCCGCCGAAGTAGTACAGCTTGTCGCCGAGCGCGACCGCCGGGGCCTCGAAGCGTTCCTCGTCGAGCGGGGTCACCTCGGACCACGTGCCGCCGCCGTGGCGCGACGTGCACCCGGCGACGACGACGATAAGGACGATGTCCGGAGCTCGCATAATCGAGTTGCAAGGAGCGACTCAGCCTCAGGCCCCGGGCGCGTGGGGTCAAGTCCCATTTGCGGGCGCGCGCAATCGAGACTCGTTCGCGAGCCACGTGGATCTCCGCCTTTGGGTTGCGCGGGTGGCGGCCACTCGAGACATGCAAAGAGCAGCAGTTGATCGATCGGGTGCACGCTCGGATCACCTTCTAAGCGCTTCGCAACGTATGCGAGCGCTACTCGATGCTCGGATTCGGACCGGCGTCGAACAAAACGCGCGCCCTTATAGAATGCGACGCTGATTCGTAAAGCCGACGTAATGAGCGAATCGTTCTGAACGGCAGAATGCCACACTCGGCCTCAGCACGACCAACGGTCTAGTCGACCGAGCCCATGATGGCGAGCGTATTCGCGACGCGCAGCGTGCCCACCGACGAGCTCGCCTGATAACCGTACACGGGACTTCGACGGCGGAGGTCGCACCGGCAACGGACAGCGCTGGCGAGCTCACGCTTGTCGTCGAGATCGAGGTCATCTGAGTAAAGCCATCGGCGCTCGTCGCGATTGCCGCCAACGACGGACCCGTGGCTCGACTTCGCATCAATCGATAGCGAGCGACCGGCAATCCGATCGCGGGTATCGCCGCAGGTATCGGCATGTACAAGGACGCGCGCACGGTGAAGTACTCCGCGGATCCCGAGGTCGCCGAGATGCAGCGCAAAGCGAACGGCAAGCTCGAGTGGGTCGAGATCATCAATGACGGCGAGAAGCGCGGCACGGGAGTTCGCGGCTTCATCGGGCGCGCGTTGCTCGCCGCGGACAAGGTCGTCGTTCGTGCTCCTGCCGCTCTACCGCCGAATGCAACCGGCAACTAACCTAACCATGGAGTCGTTCACAAGACGCGGTCTGCCCCCGCATTTTGAGAAAAACCCAAAGAACCGAACCCCAGAAGAACCACCCGAGATCTTTGCTCCGAAGGCACTCTCAACAACTTGTGTGCCGGGTGATTCCGAACGGTGGGAGTCGATTCCGTCGTGTCGGGCAGAGTTTGCAGAGTGGATCAGTGACGCATCGTGTGCGTCGCGCTGAGCTCGTCGACGCACGGCGCATGTCAGATGCGCTCGTCGAGCTTGCGCAAGATCCTCAACATCGCCCAAAACACGCCTTCGTAGCGCGTGGGCATCGGTTCGGCGTGCTGCGGATCGATGTAGTCGAGCATCACGATCGGCAGCAAGGCGAGCCGGCTTTGCTCGGAGGGGCTGAGCAGCAGCAACTCGCCCGCACGCTCGAGCCGCCGGCGGCCGAGCTCGGTAGGAGCGCTGCGTTCCAAGGGAGCGAGCGTACGAAAATCGTCGAGCAATTGGCTCTCGACTTCTGAGAGGCCGACCAGTCTCTGCTTTAGATTGTGCGGCACAAAGCTTTGGCAGAGATCGCCGTACCAATAGGCGCTGCGCGGGCGTCGTCGCCAGAGC
Source organism: uncultured Kofleriaceae bacterium (assembly GCA_964504685.1). Taxonomy (GTDB): domain Bacteria; phylum Myxococcota_A; class Polyangia; order Haliangiales; family Haliangiaceae; genus JABFXX01. Next base: position 1,672 of record CAZDGY010000233.1, read on the forward strand.
TTCACGAACACCAGTCCGATCTCGCGGAGCACCCCGGGGTCGATATCGGGGCCGATCCTCGACAGATGCTCGCGCAGGATGGCCTCGCCTGGCGTTTTCAGATAGGTCGGAAACCGTGCAAGCAGGCCGATGCAGACTCGATGGCTTGGATCCGATTCGAGAGCTTCGTGAGCCGCATCGACGATAGTGGGGGCCACGTCGGCGAACGCGAGCTCTCTCCACAACGTCGCGAGCTCGGAATCGACGTTGTCCTTCATCCTTGTCAGTGGCCGATGTACAGCGGCATCGTCGAGCCGGGCGCTGCCGACTGTTCGCCGTTCGGGTACGCGCAGACGATTCCGGCGCCGCAGCCAACGGCTTGACTCTGGTGTACGGCGGACGCTGGCCGATTGGCATATGTCTGGATCACGGGGAACGCGTATTCCGAGCTTTTGCTCGACCACGCAAAGTATCCCTCGATCGACAGCTGCGCGTCGGCGGGTCCGATGACGTCGTTCGAAAGCGCGTTCGTGCTGACTGCGCCGATGTTGCTGCCGGTAATGTCGATCGCGTTGAGTCGGTGATCGGCTGCTGTGAGGCCAAGGACCTCGGAGACCGCTCCGTTGTCGATCTCAAGGAGACTGTTGGCGGGCAGGTTGGAGCCGTCGTTGCCTTGGTCGCCTTGCTTCCACGAGAAATTGCACGGGCCCTTCGGTGTCGGCCATTCGCGATTCTCAGTCTTTAGTCCGAGCGTCCACAGCTGCGCCCCGGTCTGGCCCGTCTTGTTCGCGACGACGACGTGGCTATACCCCTGCTGCAGGAAGTCAGTGGGTTCGTTGCGCTTGTCGGATCCGCCCGTGTTGCACGTGAAGAACGCTTGCGACGCGGGAGCCACTTCGGGATCGAGATTGCGCGCCCAAGCCTTCTGGTTGACGAAGATAAACGGTCCGTAGGCGACGCTCTCGAGGAAAACGTCGGCTGGCGTCGCGTTGGGGTCCGACGGCCGATCGAGGTACGTGATGTTGTCCATCGCCCGCAGCACGACAACCGTGTTGTTCGCGACGTTTTCGATGACGGGCGTGAAGCTTGCGCTCGGGAACGGAGTCGACGACGAGCCGAAGTGAACTGGATCAGTGCCGGGGTTGCCAACCGCGTATGACGTGACGAGCCCGTCGATCCAGACCGTGCCGTCGTTGTTGTCACCGACGATCAACGCCTGACCGCCGTTGTTCGTTGCTAGCGCGACGAGGTGGCAACCCAGGCATAGCAAACGCTTCACGTTCTTTCCGTGGGTTGCGGTGCCGAGCACCAATGGCTTGCCTAGGCCGTACCAGCCCCACGGAATCACGACCGTCGAGCTCGCCGGAGCGCCGTCGATCGCCGCCTGGATCGAGGGCTGCCAATCGCAAGTCGTGCTGTGGTTGGTCACCGCGGGGCATCCGACGCCCGACGGAGGCAACGGGAACACCCACGAAGAGTGCGCGCCGCCCGAGTCGTCCGGAAACCGCGGCATGTCGCGAACGATGAGATCGAGCGATCCGTTGCCCGATGACCCCGAACCGCGCAGCGCGGCATACGACGACCACTCGCCGATCGGGCTAGGTACTGTGCCCTCGCCGGGAACGGCGATCATCCCGCCATAACCAACCGCGCGCGAGTTGCGCACGAATACGGAAGGAACGAGTGTCCCGGTTGTATCGAGCACGACAGCCGGCCGCGAATCGTTGCCGGTGAAGGTGGCGTCGACGAGCGTTACGACGGTGGAGTATTGGCCTTGGAGGTTATTGACGAGCATCCCCGCTACGCCGGATGCACTCTGGTCGCTCACGATATCGCGCATCGTCGCCTGAGAAGCGGAGACGAGCTGGACCGCGGCCACCCGCTGGTCCTGGAGCACCACGTGCTCGTAGTTGGAGAAGTTAGGATCCGCCGTGCTCGAACCTCCGATCGCGCCACCGCCCTGCCAGATTCCGTAGCTGAATCCCTCTACGAAGAGACTTCCGAAGTAGTCCGGGCCTTCTGAATATCGGTAGTCACTGAACCCGACGCATCCTTGGCCATCGTCGGAGATAATGTTGACGTCGATGACCTTGGTCTGATTGCTGCCGGCGTAGTCGATCCCTATCAGGTCAGGGTTGTTGCGACCGATGTCGATCGTTAGATTCTGGATGTGATTGCGGAACGCGTCGTTTCCGGTGCCGTCGGCGAGCCCTTGGCCGTTGGTCTTTCCGGCCGTCGATGCCGTGTAGACGACCGCATTCGGGGAGCCCGTCGGAGCGCGCTCGTAGCGCGACACGCAATTCGGGTCCTGTTGGATCCCGGACGTGCCGTCGACGTAGCGGATGATCGTGTCGGTCTTGTTCTGCCCTTGGAACGCGAGCTCGGAAACGAATGCGCCGGTCGAGTCCTTCCACACGAGCGCGCTCGAGATGAGGTAGGTTCCGCTCGGGAAATACACGATCGAGTCGCGCGCGTCCGCCGAGGTCGTCCCGCGTAGGCTCGCAGCCGAGATCGTCGCCATGATCGCCGCGGTGTCGTCGGTAATGCCGTCGCCCGCGGCTCCGTAGTTGCGAACGTTCAGCACCCCGGTCTTCGACGACGGGGAGTTGACGTGTGTATCCCAGTCTGGCTCGTCCCACGCGGTGTTGAATGCCGCGTTGGTTGTCACGATCAACGACGCCGTCGCGGTGACGTTCTCGGCGATGGCAGTGATCGCGACGACCGCGGTGGGACTTGTCGCCACGTTGCGCGAGACGTAGATCGGCGTGGAGCTCGATTCGCCAGCGGCGATCATCCCGGAGCTCACTCGCTGAGAGCACGTTGCGTCCGCGTAGAACGCGACGGTGCCGCCGGCGCCAGAATCGCCGCCGTTGCCTTGGCCTGGGTTGGAGACCGTGCTCGACAGCTGGAACGCGATCGCGCTCGTCGCGATGGCTGGAGCGCCGGCGCCGTCGATCGCTTGGATGTACATCGGGTCGGGTGCGCAGGTCGCAGCAATGATCGAACCCGGCACCGTGATCGCGAGCGCAATGCCCCGCGCCGAGTCCGGCGACGGCGAGTATGGCGCGCCGGCGGTCGTCCCCTTGCATGAGAGGGTCGCCACGCTTGCAAGGATCGCGAGGGCCGAGCGGAACGGGCTCATTCGGAGTCAGAGCCGCGAGGACGTGCTTGTGGCTCGGGGAAACGCACTCCCACGTCAGTCGACCAGCTCGCGAGGACGCGTGAGCTCGCGGGCGTCGTGCTGGCGCAGGCGACCAAGCCCACTCGGACTCGCCTGGTGACGAAGATCGACCGCGCGTTCCCGCTCGCCCGCCTCCTCGAGTGTGGCGCCTGCAACTCGGCGATGTGCCTCCATTACGTGTCGAAGAAGAATGGCCGCAAGATCGCTCGCTACCGCTGCGCCACGACCTTCCAACGCGGATGGAAGGCGCGCCAGTCAAAGAGGTCAACGCCGACCACATCGAACAATGGACGAAGGACCTCGTTGCGAAGCTCGGCGCAGAAGGAGAGCTGCTCGACGCCGCCATCGCCGCAGCGAACACCGCGGACGAGGACCGCACTGCTCCGCTCCGGCTCGAACAAACGGCGCTGCTCAGCGCATCGACGAGGTGCGCGCCATCGCCGATGGTGGCTCCGGCTTCCAAGCAATCCGCGCGAAGCTGACGCTGGAAGAACGCAACCTCCGGCTGCTCGAACACGACCTCGCGCGGGTGAAGACCGAGATCGGCAGCGTTGCCGGTGACGCGTTGGACGCCGACAAGCTGCGCCACGTCCTCAAGGACTTGCCGAGGTAACGATGGAGCTTTTCAGCTCCGTTAACCTCCAAGGGGGAGGTTCGAAATTTCAAGCTTCCTGGCTCCGAAGGAGGGTTTCGAACCCCCGACCCGGCGGTTAACAGCCGCCTGCTCTACCACTGAGCTACTTCGGAAGAAGGGTCCTATAGATGACGCACGAGGTAAGGCCGTGTCAAGGACGGCGGCCGCTACGAGGGGCTACTTGATGTAATACCGGCCGACAAACGTGATGATGTAGTCGTCGCCGGCCGCTTTCAGGTCGTCCGCGAACACGATGCCAGCGTCGAACTTCGCCATCGAATAGAATCCGCCGATCTAGACCGGGATGAAATCGGCAAAGAGCACTTCGCCTCGCTTGCCGTTCTGGCCGTTCGCGAACCAGATGTTCGCGACTTCGGTCGCGAAGAACGCGTAGATGTTCGGCGTGGCCTGAATCCCGACGCCGACTGGAAACGCGAAGGTGACCGGCTGGTTGTTGTTGAACCCGATCGCGAGCTGATAGCCGACCGGCGGCGGCTGGAAGTACTCGGTGAGGCCGGCCAGCGCGGTAGGGATGCCGTTGTTGCCAGTGAACACGGAGAACATTCGCGTGATCCGGTAGCGCAGCCACGCGCCGAGCGACAGGCCCACCTTCGTGCTGCCATCGAGGTTGAAGGTCAGCGCGCCCGCCGCGGCGATGTCGAGCTTGTCGCGGTGCAACACCAGGTAGGCGCCGTGGAACGTGAGCAGGCCGCCCGCCGACGCGTTCGGGTGCAAGATCGCGGAGTAATCGGCGCCGAGCTCGAGCTTCGGGATCACGCCGAAGGACGCGCCGAGCGACAGCAGCTCCGTGGTGTCGTGGGTGACGATGCCGGTCGGCGAGGTCCCGGTGACTTCGACGATCGGGATACCGCCGTGGATCTCGAGCTTGCCTTCGGGCGTGATCAGCGAGCGATTGCCGATCTCGCTCGACCATTCGCTGTCGACCGGCGGCATGTCGCCAGGCGGATCACCGTCGGCGAACGCGGTCGACGAGATCAGCAGGCCAGCGCCTACCAGGACCATCGCGCGCATCGTCATCCCGAAATCATCCCGCGCGCCGCGATCTGGCCGCAAGTTCCCTATCGCGCGATCTTGCCGCGGTCGCCGAGGTATTCGCGCAGCATGACTTCGGACGACACACCGCCGACGACTTGCGGCTGCGCTCGCGATCGCTCGAGCGCGAACCCGACGATCTGCTGGATCGCTTGTTCATAGGTGCGGCCACTCGCGCGGACGCATTGCGCGTAAGCGCAGCCGTCGGCGAGGTCGGGGTTCGGGTTGACCTCGAGGATGAACGGCTCGCCGGTCTTGGGATCGAGCCGCATGTCGACGCGCGCGTAATCGCGACAGCCGAGCGCTTCGTACGCGCGCAGCGCGATCGACTGGATGTTCGCCACGACCTGCGGGTCGAGGTCGTCGACCGGGCACTTGCTCTCCATCGCGTGATAGTCGCGAGAGAACGGATCCCACTTCGCGCGGTACGTGATGATGTTCGGCAGCTTGCGGCCTTCGTTGTCGGTGCCACCCTTGAACTGCATCTCGTACAGCGGCATCGCTTCGGGCGGGTTGTTGCCGATGATCGCGCAGTGAATCTCGCGGCCCTCGACGTACTCTTCGACCAGCGCCGCCATCTTGTGATCGCTGCGGACGTGAGCGATGCGCGCGTCGAGCTCGGCGCGGTTGTAGACGACCGAGCCGGCGTCGATGCCGCCGGAGGCGTCTTCGTAGGCGGGCTTGATGATCAGCGGATAACGCAGATCGAGGTCTTTCGGCGCGACGTTGCCGGTGACCACGACCGCGCGTGGGGTCGGCAAGCCAGCGTTGCGCAGAATCGCCTTCGCGTGCGGTTTCTTCTGACACAGCGACAGCGCGAGCGGGCGGTTGCCGGTGTACGAGATGCCGAGCAGCTCGAACAGCGCGGGCACGTGATGCTCGTGCTCGAGGTCGTCGTGAAACCATTCGACGAGGTTCACCACGACGTCGGGCTTGTCGGCCGAGATCGCGTCGAGCATCGCCTTGAGATCGTCTTGGATGTTGACCGCGGTCGCGTGATGGCCGGCGGCGCGCACGCAATCGGCGATCAGCTCGATCTCCTCGGCGACCGTGTCCCACGGCTCGATGATCTTCGACGAATCCCAGTCCGGGCTTCGACGGCCTTCGCGGCGCCAGTGCTCGACGACATCCTCGTCGGTCTGGTTCCACAAGATCAATACACGTGCGCGATCCATGCGACCCGACTACTCATACACAGGTACCACTGTGTACGCGCGATGTCGATTGCGATGCGATCTCAGCTGGCGGTCAGCCGATCGACGCGACGCCCTGTCGGGTACCCCACGGTTGCTTCGCGGCCACGTCATCCGCACGGCGGCGCTGCTCGGGTGTGAGGCCGGCGCCGATCGCCGCGGTGAACCATGCCGCAAATTCACCCGCGGTCGCGATCCGATCGCGACGATCCTTTGCGAGCCCGACCGCGAGCACGCGATCGACGTCGCCGGGGAGCTGCGCGAGGATCGACGGCTGCGTCGGCACTCGATAGACGACGTCGTAGAGCGTCGTCGGCACGTCTTTGGCGGAGAACGCGGGATGACCGGTGACCGCGCGATAGACGATAGCGGCGAGCGAGTAGACGTCGGCGCGATGATCGACGTCCTCGCCCTTCGCCTGCTCGGGCGCCATGTAGGCGGGTGTGCCGATGACGTGCCCCTTCGTGAGCGTGCCGCTCGAGCCGTGCTTGCTGACGCCGAAGTCGAGCACCTTCCACACGCGCTCGTTGCCTTGCTCGGCGTGGAACACGTTGTGGGGCTTGAGATCGCGATGGACGATGCCGGCCGCGCGCGCCGCCTCGAGCCCGGCGGCGACGTGCTCGACGAGCTGACGCACCGGCTCGAGCGCGAGCTTGCGCTGCCGCCGCAGCTGATACGCGAGGTCGTGGCCGCGCAGCCGCTCCATCGCGAGAAATGGCACCTCGCCGACCGTCGTGCCGACCTCGAGCACGCGGACGACGTTCGGGCAGTCGAGCTTCGCGGACGTCTTGGCTTCGCGAATGAACCGCTGGACGTGAATCGGATCGCCGAGTGCGCCGGGATGGAGCAGCTTGACCGCCGCGTCGTTGCCGTCGGGGGTG
>CAZDGY010000234.1:0-8505 GCA_964504685.1 uncultured Kofleriaceae bacterium
CGGCTACGACGCTTGCAGCGCGGCTGTCACGACGTGGCAGCGCGAGGAGTTACCGGCGATATCGGCGCGGCCGATATGCTGTGCACGACGCGCGCGCATCAGGCCAACCTCACCGGCACGTACCTAGCGTGGCTATCGACGGATGCAACTGGCGCGGTCGATCGATTCGCAGGAGCGCGCGGCTGGGTGCGCACCGACGGTCGTCCGCTCGCCGACCTGCCGGGCGAGCTGCTCGGCGCGTTGCGCTATCCGATCCGGTTCGACGAGAACGGTCACGATGTCGGCGAGATGTCGACGTATGTGGCGACCGCGACGTTCTCCGACGGCAGTCCGCTCGATACGTGCAACGACTTTTCGCAGACCACCGGGCTGGTCAATGCAGGCTTGCCGTGGGCCGCTGGCGCTGAATGGACGGCGGACAACCAGCTGTCATGCGGCGCCGCGCTCCGCCTCTATTGCTTTGGCGTCGACCTCGACGTGCCCCTCGTGATCACGCCGGCGGTTGGCCGGACCGCGTTCGTCAGCACGACGAAGTTCGATCCGTCGACTGGGCTCGCCATGGCGGATGCGGCGTGCACGACCGATGCGGCGGCCGCGGGCCTGACCGGCAGCTTCGAGGCGCTGATTCCGGCCGCAGGCGCCTCGGCGGCTTCGCGGTTCGATACCGCGGGCGCGCCGTGGGTGCGCGTCGACGGCATTCCACTCGCGGACACCGCGGCCGATTTCTTCAACGGCAACGAGGTTGCGCCGCTCAACGTGACCGCAAGCGGCAAGTTCGTCGGCGTGGAGCCGATCACCGGCCTCAACACGCCGCTCGACGTCCCTAGCGCGGGCGATGACTGCAATGACTGGACGAACACGACCGGTGGCGATGTCCTCGGCCTCGCGAGCGAGAGCGGCTCGGGGCTGTTCTTCTACACGACCGCCGGCTGCGCGACGGCCTCGCCGGTGTATTGCCTCGAGATGTGACGGGAATCGGGCGTTCTTGAAAAACCGTGCGACGAACTGCGCGCCGCCACTCCTGGGTGATAAGGAGCGGCTCATGCGTGGATTTGTCTGCCTGGTGGTTATGACGGCATGTGGTGGCGGGAGCTCGCATGGGCTACCCGACGCGGGCGCGGTCGACGCCGGGGTCGATGCGCCGGCGTGCGTGCCCTCGGGTGCGCCGATCATGCACGCGGGCGCGATCGCGGCCGACGAGACGTGGGCCTCGGGCATCCACGAGGTCACCGCGACGGTGAGTGTCAGTGCCGGCACGCTCACGATCGAGGGCTGCACCGAGGTCCGGATCGCTCCGGATGCCAGCATCGAGCTCGCGCCAAGTGCGACCGCGTTGATCGCGAAGGGAACTGCAGCGGCTCCGATCGACTTCGTGCAAGCGACCGCTGGGTCGCCGTGGGGCCACGTCTCGGCGTTCGGGCCGGCGACGCTGCAACTCTCGTACGCCTCGTTCGACGGCGGCGGGACGGCCGGCGACTACACCACCGCGGATCAGCTCGGTGCGACGATCGTGGCGCGCGGCGATGCTACGCTGCCCCAGCTGCTCGACGTCGATCACGTGACGGTCGAGCACTCGTCGGGCATCGCGGTGTTCATGAACTCCGCGCGGTTCGTGCCGGCCTCGACCGGGCTCACGATCGCGAGCGCCGGCGCGTATCCGATCTTGCTCGGTGCGGACAGCGCTTCGGATCTGCCGGACGGCGCCTACACCGGCAACGCGAACGACGCGATCCTGCTGCAGAGCGCGGGCACCTCGGCCGCGTTCGAGCAGGGCCGCGTGCTGCTCGCCGACGTGACGCTCCACGATCCCGGGGTCCCGTATCGCGTGGGCTTGGTCCCGGCGACGATCATCGTCGGCACGGGCGTGGTCGGCGATCTCCCGGCGACGCTGACGATCGACGCGGGCGTGACGCTGCTATTCACGCCCGAAGTCACGTCGAGCTCGAGCCGGATCCAGGTCCGCGGCCACTCCGATGGCACCGCTCAAGGCGCGCTCGTGGTCGCCGGCACCGCTGCGAAGCCGGTCGTGTTCGACTCCGCGTCGGCCACGCCCGCGGCGGGCGACTGGCAAGGGCTCGAGTTCCGCAACGCGGTCGATCCGGCGACGTCGATCAGCCACGCGAGCATTCGCAACGCCGGTGGGCCGAGCTACGCGGTCGGCGTGTGCGAATGGAAGCCCGGCGTCGGCTCCGCGCGCGAAGATGGTTCGGTCATCATCAGCCTCGCACCGGACGTCGTGCCGTCTGCGTTCATCACGAACACCGCGTTCTCGAACAGCGCCGGCGTCGGGGTCTACCGCGGGTGGAATACGCTCGACGTCGACTTCCTCGCGACGAACACGTTCACCGGGATCGCGGGCTGCCTCGAGACCGACGTTCCGAACGCATCGAACTTGTGCCCGACGACCGCGTGCCCTGTCGAATGACGCGCTACTTCTTGCGGTCGTAGATCCCGGTGAGCTTGGCTTGGCCGAGCATGTTGCCGTGGACGTTGAAGCCGACGAACGCGGCGGTGGCGTTCGCGGGCAGGTCGAGCTTGTCGACCTTGAGCGCGAACAGCGTGAAGTTGTAGTGGTGCGGACCGCTGCCGGCGGGCGGGCACGGGCCGCCCCAGCCGGGCGAGCCGAAATCGGTGTTGCCCTGGACCGCACCCTTCACGAGCGTCTTGTTGTCCGCCGCGCCCGCGCCCGATGCGAGCGTCGTGGCATCGGCGGGGATGTTGTAGACGACCCAATGCCAGAACCCCGAGCCGGTCGGTGCGTCGGGATCGTGCACCATCAACGCGAAGCTCTTGGTGCCGGCCGGCGGATTCGACCACTCGAGCTCGGGCGAGACGTTTCCGCCCGAGCAGCCGAAGCTGTTGAACACCTGTTTGTCGCTGATCGCGCCGCCTTCCTTGAAGTCCTTGCTCGTCAGCTTGAACGGCGCGGCGTAGGCGCTGGCGGTGATCGCGATCGTCGTGACTATCGTGGCAGCGAAGCGGTTCATCGGTCTCTCCTGGGTTAACGAACAAAGCCTTTGGTGGCGTCGGTCTGGATGCGGAAGATGCGGAAGTTGATCGCGTCTCCGCCGAAGCTGAGCGCGCCGGCGAACGCGCGGTTCAAGTGGTTCGAGCTGACGTAGAGGCCGCCGCGATCGTCCCAGCTCATCGAGTCGGCCCACACGAGCTCGGGGCCGCTCGCGACGGTGGAGATCGCGCCGCTGGTCGGGTCGATCACCTCGACCGCGCTATGCGCGAGGTTCGTGAAGTAGACGCGACCTTTGCTGTCGCTCGCCATGCCGTCGGAGCCGCCGCCGATCCGGCGCGGGCCCACGACCGAGGCAGCGACCTGCTCGGGCGGCGCGTGTGGATCGAGCAGCACGGCGGTCGGCGCGCCGTAGATCGCGTCACCGGTCGTGATGCTCCAGTACAGCGTCGCGCCGTCGGGCGAGAGCGTGATGCCGTTGATCCCGACCGCGAGGCGATTGCCGGCGAACACCGGCTCGCCCGCGACCTCGAGCGTGCGCGCGGGATCGTCGGTGACGTGCGGATCGCGATCGAGCACGCGGCGCGCCGAGTTGCTCGCGAAGTCGTAGATCACGATGCCGCTCGCGGTCGGTGAGCCCGAGCGGTTGCCGCTGTCGCTGATGTACGCGAGCCCGCGCTTCTCGTCGATCGCGAGGTCGTTGAGGAATGACGTCTTGCGGTCGGCGATCGCGTCGGGGATCGCGAAGCGGCGCAGCTCGGTTCCGGTACTCAGATCGAGGACGACGAGCTTCTGCGCGCCGTCGGGTATCGGCTCGGTCCCGGCGACCCAGCCCATGTCGAGGATCCACATCCGGTTCTGGCTGTCGACCTCGACGCCGAGCACGTTCTGCAACGCGGTCGGCGAGCCGAGCTGGTTCTGCTCCCAGCTCGGAAACGGCCGCAGCACGGCGTTGCCGTTCACGGTGACGATCTTGCTCAGCGTCGCGGGAACGCGCGCGTCGAGCCAGCGCGGGGTCGTCACGTAGATGTTGCCGCGGCGGTCGACATCGACGCCGGCGAGCGGCGCTTTCTTGTAGACCTCGTGGTCGCGATACGCGTCGGCTTCCGCTGGCGTGCGGAAGTCGAACCGCATGCTCGTCCACGCGTAGACGAGCTCCGGCTTGCCGTACGGCGTCGCCTGCGCAGCCGCGGGGGTGCGCCCGCCACACGCTGCGAGCAGCATGATCAGGGCAGCAGCCGGCTTGTTCATGCCGCGCAGTCTAGTGCTCTCGCCGCGACGTGCTTGCGCGTCAGCGACAGTAACTTGCGTGTGCGCGACGCGTCAGTGATCGGCGCGGCGCTGCCGAGTCGGCGATACGCCGTATTCAACTTTGAACGCGGTCGCGAAGTGCGATTGCGACGCGAACCCGCAAGCGAGCGCGATATCCCCGATCGCGCGATCGGCGTCCCGTAGCAGCTCGCGCGCTCGTTCGAGCCGCATGCCGGCGAGCACGGCGCGGGGCGCGACCCCGAGCGCATCGACGAGCCGCCGCTGCAACATGCGCCGCGACCAGCCGAGATGCTCGCCGAGCGCGTCCCACGGAAACGGGTTGTCGGCGAGATGGGCGTCGAGAAACTGATGGAGGCGATCGCCGTCCGAGGCGAGCCTGACGCGCAGGCGGAGCTGCCAGGTCTCGGCGGGGTCGAGCTCGGCCCGATACGCGCGCCAGATCCAACCCGCGACGAACGCCTCGAGCGCGCGATCGGTCGCGTCGAGCTCGCGCTTGGCGAAGCGCAACTCGCCCCAGGCGAGTGCGAGGCCCTGGGCGATTTCGCCACCGCCGCCGATCGCGCAGCGCAGGCCGATCTCCGGTTTCAGCTCTTCCCACGCGCGCAGCATCGACGCTTCCGGCAGGAACAGACTCAGGATCTCGGTGTCGTCGGACACGTGCACGACAGCGTGCGGCGTGCGCGGGAACACGCAGATCCAATGATTCGAGTCGATCGTGTGCTCGCGGCCTTCGACCGCGACGACGATCCGCCCTGCTCGCATCGGCACGATCCAGTTGAACTCGCCGTGCACGTGCGGTGCGAACACCTCGCGCGGCCAGCGATCGACAACCAAGAATTCATCGTCGTCAGTGGCGATCTCTGTGACGCTATCGTCGACGGCGCGATGCCACGGCGCGGGCGCCATTGGCTACTTGAAGTTGTTCTTCCACGTTCGGATCGCGGCGAACGCGGTGTCGGGATCGCTGACCGAATCGTCGCGGTTCTGCGCGGCGGCGTAGACCCGCGGCTCGGTGGTGCGCAGGAACGGGTTCGTCGCGCGTTCGTCCGCGATCGTCGACGGCGTCGTGAACTCGTCGCGGGCGCGCTGCTCGGCGACCGCGTGCGCGCGCTTCGTGATCGGCCCGCTGTCCGGCTCGACCGCGAGCGCGAACTTGAGGTTCGCCGCGGTGTACTCGTGGCCGAAGTAGACCTTGGTCTCCGGCGGGAGCTCGGCGAGCTTGCCGAGCGACGCGCGCATCATCGCGGGATCGCCTTCGAACACGCGGCCGCAACCGCCAGCGAACAGTGTGTCGCCGGTGAACACCCAGCCCGGGTCCGCGACGTAGAAGCTGACCGCGCCGAGCGTGTGACCGGGGTTGTGGATGATCTTCGCGCGGATAGTGCCGAGCTCGACGACGTCGCCGCTCTTGACGATGCGGGTGACGTGCTTGACCTTGTCGGCGTCGGTCTCGCCGACGATCACGTCGATGCCGGGATGCGCCGCGACGAGCGCCGGAATGCCGTCGGTGTGATCGTAGTGATGATGGGTCGCCCATATCGCGGCGAGCGTGACGTTTTCGCGTTTGAGGGCCGCTTCGATCGGCGGGGCCTCGCCGGGATCGACGATCGCGGCGCGATCGCCGTCGATCACCAAGTAGGCGTAGTTGTCTTTGAGACACGGCACCGGGACGACTCGCATGCGCGAACCCTAGCGCGTATGGTCGCGTCATGGCGACCATGAATGCGGTCGTGCTGCGCGAGCACGGCGGGCCCGAGGTTCTCAAGGCCGAAACGATCGCGCTGCCCGAGCCGGGACCTCGCGAAGTGCGCGTGCGAATCCGCGCGATCGCGCTCAATCACCTCGATATCTGGGTGCGCCGCGGCGGCCCGGCGTTCAAGCTCGCGTACCCGCATCGCCTCGGCTCGGACATCGTCGGCGAGATCGAGGCGGTCGGCGCCGGAGCACGCGCGAAGCTTGGCGACAAGGTCGTCGTGCAACCGGGCCTGTCGTGTGGCCATTGCGCGCAGTGCCTCGGCGGGCACGACAACCTGTGCCGCTACTACAAGATCCTCGGCGAGAACACCCAAGGCGGCTACGCCGAGGCGATCGTCGTGCCCGATACGAACCTCGCGCCGTATCCCGAGCGGCTCGATTACCCGCACGCGGCGGCGTCGATCCTGACGTTCATGACCGCGTGGCAGATGGTCGTGCACAAGGCGCGGGTCCAACCCGGCGATGTCGTGCTCGTGCAAGGCGCGGGCTCCGGCGTCGGCGTCGCGGCAATCCAGATCGCGAAGCTGTTCGGCGCGCGCGTGATCGCGACCGCGGGCAGCGCCGCGAAGGTCGAACGTGCACGCGAGATCGGCGCGGATGTCGCGATCGACTACACGACGCAGGACTTCGCAGCCGAGTGTCGCGAGCTCACCGACAAGCGCGGCGTCGACGCGGTGATCGAGCACGTCGGCGGCGACGTGTTCGCGGCGAGCATTCGCGCGGTCAAGAACGGCGGCACGATCGTCACGTGCGGCGCGACCGCCGGCTTTCACCCGGCGATCGACTTGCGCCATATCTTCTTTCGCCAGGTCGCGATCCTCGGCTCGACGATGGCGAGCAAGGCCGATCTGCTCGCCGTGCTCGGACACGTTGCGGCAGGTCGCTTGCAGCCGGTCGTTCACACCGTGTTGCCGCTCGCGCACGCCGCCGAAGGCCATCGCATGCTCGAAGCGCGCGAGGCGTTCGGCAAGATCGTGCTGCAGCCGTGACCGCTCACGTGCTCGAGCTCCGCGGGCTTGGTAAGACCTACGGCGAGCGCGTCGCAGTCCACGCGCTCGATCTCGATGTCACGCGTGGCGAGATCCTCGGCCTGCTCGGCCCGAATGGCGCCGGCAAGACCACCACGATCTCGATGGCGTGCGGCGTGATCACGCCGAGCCGCGGCAGCGTGGTCGTCGGCGGCGTCGACCTCGGGCGCGATCCGTTCGCGGCGAAGCGCAAGCTCGGGCTCGTGCCGCAAGAGATCGCGCTGTACGAAGAGCTGCCAGCGATCGAGAACTTGCGGTTCTTCGGCGCGCTGTACGGCTTGGCGGGTGCCGAGCTCGCCGAACGCATCAAGTGGGCGCTCGATGTCGTCGGGCTCGCCGATCGCGCGCGCGATCGGGTCAAGACCTACTCCGGCGGCATGAAGCGCAGGCTCAACATCGCCGCGGGGCTCGTCCACAAGCCCGAGTTGCTGATCCTCGACGAACCGACCGTCGGCGTCGATCCGCAGAGTCGCAATCACATCTTCGAGACCGTGAAGGCGCTGTCGGCGGGCGGGATGACCGTGATCTACACGAGCCACTACATGGAAGAGGTCGAGGCGCTGTGCGATCGCGTCGCGATCATGGATGGCGGCAAGATCGTCGCGATCGGCTCGGTCGGCGAGCTCGTCGCGCAGTACGCCGGTGCCGGTTACGAGCTGACGATCGCCGGCGATATCGAAGCCGTCGTTCGCGCCGCCGAACCGCATGCGACGGTCGAGCGCGTCACCGGGTTGGATGTCGTGCGTATCGTGCCGACTGGCGCGCTCGCCCCGGTGATCGCGGCGATCGAAGCGGTCGCGACGATCGCGGAGATGCGATCGCGCCACGCGAGCCTCGAGACGGCGTTTCTCGCGCTCACCGGCAAGGCGCTACGCGACGAGGGCGCGTCGTGATCATCGCGGCGATTCGCAAGGACGTCGCGCTGCTCGTCCACGACCGCGGTCGACTGCTGATGCTGATCGCGATGCCGATCATCTTCATCGCGGTGTTTGGTTCGATGTTCAAGTTCGGCCCCGATCGCGGCGCGCCTCGGCCGATCGCGATCTGGCACGCACCGGGCGACGTGCGCGGCGAGAGGATCGAGCAGGCGCTCGCGGCCAGCACCGGGTTCGCACCGCGCGACGAACCGTCGGCCGACGCGGTGCGCGCAGCGGTCGGCCACGAGGAAGTGGGCGCCGGCTTCGTCGTGCCCGCGACCGGCAACATCGAGCTCGTGATCGATACCGGGGCACCGGTGCAGATCATCGGACCATTGCAAGGCGCGCTCGTCGCGGTGGTAATGCGCGGCTTGTCGCTCGTGACCGCGCCGCCGCCGATCACCATGGTGCAACCACCCGGCGTCGCGAAGGTGCTCGACGGGATCAGCGGGTTTCAGGTCACGGTTCCGGGCAACGGTGTGTTGTTCGGCTTCTTCATCGCGATGATGGTCGCGATGTCGTTCTCGAGCGAGCGCCACTCCGGTACGTGGCGGCGCTTGCTCGCGGC
>CAZDGY010000235.1:0-8460 GCA_964504685.1 uncultured Kofleriaceae bacterium
GCAGCGTATCGATGACAGCTGCGCGACACGCGGCATCCTCGATGGTGATGTGTGCGATCGGATGCCACTCGGTGGCAGTGTGATTGTTCATGTTCAACCTCGATAAGGACGGCACCGCGGGAAGCGGAGCCCGGTGGACGGCCAGAGTCTCTCGATGATTTGATCGGGTGTGGGACCTGCCGTATCGGGCAACCGCCTCCCGCGGTGCATGTGCGCGGCGACGTCACGCCGCCGGTTGCTGAGCTTTCTGCTTGTCGCCGGAGAGCAAGCCCTTGACCTTCTCGACGACGCCGCTCGCCAGCTTGATCCGGCGCGGCTTCGCTTTCTCGGCCTTCGCGAGTACGATCGTAAGGACGCCGTTGGAGATGCGCGCCTGGATGTCGTCGAGGTCGTAGCCTTCGCCGATCCGGAACTGCTTCTCGAACGCGCCTGTGAAGCGGCGCCGGCTCACGTAGCGCCCGTTCTTCTCCTTGCGCTCGCCACGTACCGTGAGCGTCGAGCCCGCAACCATCAGCTCGATGTCGTTGTCGGTCATGCCGGGTAAGTCAGCGGTCAGCGTCGTCTCGTCGTCGTTGTCTGCATGGTGGTTGATCCTCGATGTTGATGTTGGTCCTCGTATCGTTGGATAGGCCCCATGGGTAACCTCAAGAATCAAGGGACGATTCGTTCGGCTTGGACGGATGGAGCAGCTCGCGGAACCAGCGTGGCTCGAACGGCGATGCGGTGTCCTCGGGCAGCGCAAGCGGCTTCATCATGTCGCGCAGCCACTGCGGCATCTGCGTCCACGCAGGATCCATGACGTTCGACGCGTCATCGGCGAGCGTGGCGCGAAGCGACAGCGGCCGTTTGTCGCGCACGAGGTCGACCGCGACACTTTGATTCTTGGACACGTCAGCAAGAGCTGTCAAGACATCGGCCGCGCCGCCGATCGCGCGGCCCCGCACGGTCACGATGACATCGCCGACAGCGATGCCCGCCGCTGCGGCGGGTGTGCCGGGCTCGACGCGCGCGACCAGGACCCCGCGATCTTCGGCGGTGCCGAGGTGCTTGCGCAGCTCGGGCGTCAGGCTCATCACCATGACGCCGAGCCGGCCCCGACTCGTGGAGAACTGGTACTTCTCTAAGATCTGTGGCGTCGACCAGGAATCGGTGGAGGGCCCGGCGGCTGCACTCGCAGGCATCGCCGCCAGGCCAGCTGCAATGAGCAGGGCTTGGAAACGTCGCATGGGAACCTCCTTTGATGTTTTGGGGTGTGTCCGGACCGCGCCGGACGCAAGGGCTACGCGGTCGCTTTCGGAGGATGGTCGTCGCGCCATCGGAGCCAGGCCGCGAGGGCTTGGTCCGCGCGCTCCACGGTGCGGGTGACCAACGGGACGGTCGCGGCTTCGTCGAGCGCCATATCCGCGATCGCTTCGAGCAGCCCTACGGCGACTGCAAGACGGTCGACCAGCTCGCTGGGAGCGAACGCCGCGATGGCGAGCTCGAGGCCGGTCTTCACCTCGCGTGCGAGATGCCTGAGCTCCATCTGTGTGCTCATCGGGTACCTCACGTGACTCATAGGCCACGCGACCGAGACCGATGCCACGCGGGGAACATTCCCATGGTCGGACGCCATTGGATTTGCGGCTACCGAGCCTGACGCGCTATCGCGGCTGCTGAGATCCGAGCACGGCCGGGTGGCGAGAATCTGGAGAACGAGCGTCGCGCAGCTCGGTAACTATCTGGAGCCTTTGCTGGAAATTCCATACTTCTTCATCTTGTCGATCAGCGTGACGCGAGAAACGCCGAGCCGGCGCGCGGCTTCGGATTGATTGCCTCCGGTCGCGTCGAGCGAGCGCGCGACGAGGCCGCGTTCGAACGCCTCGACTTGCTCTTTGAGCGACGGGCCGTTGCGCGCGTCGGGCGGTGGGTCGGCGGAGTCGCCGGTCGGCGCGTCGGGATGCGCGGACACGTGATCGCCGGTCGCTTGTTCGAGGTCGGCCAGGCCGATCATGCCGCCGCTCGATAACGCTGCGAGTCGCGCGATCGTGTTCTCGAGCTGGCGAACGTTGCCGGGCCACTCGTCGCGGCCGAGCGCTTCGATCAGCGCAGGATCGAGCGCGATCGAACCGAGGCCAAAGCGCTCGCCGTAGCGCCGCGCGAACTCTTCTGCGAGCGCGGGAATATCGTCTCGGCGATCGCGCAGCGGCGGCACGACGAGCTCGACCACCGCGAGTCGGTAATACAAGTCTTCGCGAAACACCCCGGTCTTTGCTTCGCTCGCGAGGTCGCGGTTCGTCGATGCGACGACGCGGACGTCGACCTTCTCGATCCGACCGGAGCCGACCGGCTGGATCTCGCCTTCTTGCAGCGCGCGCAACAGCTTCGCTTGGACCGACAGAGGGAGCTCGCCGACCTCGTCGAGGATCAGCGTGCCGCCGTTCGCTTGCGCGAAATACCCGGGCCGACTGTTCGCCGCGCCGGTGAACGCTCCGCGGACGTGGCCGAAGAGCTCGGCGTCGGCGAGCTCGGCGGGCAGGGCGGCGCAGTTGAACCGGACGAGCGGCTTACTCGCCCGCGCGGATTGCGCGTGGAGCAGCTCGGCGACGAACTCTTTGCCGGTGCCGGTCTCGCCGCGGACGAGCACGGTGACATCGCGCGACGCGACTCGGCTAGTCGCTTCGAGCAACCTGCGCATCGGCCGACTTGCGCCGATGATCCGGCGACCGAGCGTCTGTTCGGCGGCGAGCCGGCGGTTGTCGACGCGCAGTCGTCGAGTCTCGAGTGCGCGTTCGATCACGAGCGCGACCTCGTCGATGTCGAACGGCTTGGTCAGGTAGTCGTACGCGCCTTGCTTGATCGCGGCGACCGCGACGCGCTCGGAGCCGTGCGCGGTGAGCAAGATCACCGGAAGGGTCGGATCGCGCGCGACGAGCTGGCCCATCAGCTCGAGACCGTCCATTCCGGGCATCGACAGATCGGTGAGCACCGCGTCCGCGTCGTCGAACTTCGCCAACGCGTCGGCACCCGACCGCGCCGACACGACCTTGTGGCCGCGCTCGGTGAGGACTTCGGACAGCGTGAACAGAACGCCGGGCTCGTCGTCGACGAGCAGGATCATGCGCGCGCCTCGACCATCGCTGCGCGCGTCGAGGGTTCTGGGCTGGTCCCCGACTTGACCGGCAGCGTGATCGTCGCGCTCGTGCCTTGGCCGACCGTGCTGGTGTACTTGAGCTCGCCGCCGTGTTGGGCGATGACGCCGAGCGCGAGCGTGACCCCGAGCCCGGTGCCGGTGCTGCGGGTCGTGAAGAACGGCGTGCCGAGGCGCTCGAGATCGTCGGTCGGGATGCCACGGCCAGTATCGGCTACTTCGACCGTGACCGCGCCGGCGTCGCGCCGCAGGGTGAGCGTGACCGTGCCACCGCTCGGCGTCGCTTCGATCGCGTTCGCGACCAAGTTGATCAGCGCTTCTTTGAGCCGGCGCGGATCGCCGTGTCCCGGCATCGCGTTGCTATCGATGACGAGCTGGACCCCGGCTTGCTCCGCGCGTCCCGACATCACATCGACGACCTCGCGTGCGAGCGCCGCGAGATCGATCGGCTCCGGCGACAAGTCTTCGAGTGGCCGCGAGAACGACAAGTACTCGCTGAGGATCGTCTCCATTCGCGTGATCTCCGACGCGACCACCGCGAGTCGCTCTTGCGTGCGCTCGCCCTCGGGCGCGCGCGACACGAGCTGGCACAGCCCTTTGATCGATGCGAGCGGGTTCTTGAGCTCGTGCGCGACCTTCGCGCCGACCGACTGCAGCCGATGCAGGCGCGCGCACGCGTCGCTGAACCGCTCCTCGCGCAGCGACACCATCGATTCGCCGGTCCGGCTCGCGACTTTCGACAGCTTGCCCACCATCATGTGGAGCATCAATAGGTGCCAGCACAGGCCGATCAGGATCGCGACCGAGTACTCGGCGCCCGGCAGCGCTGGCCCGGTCACGTCGCTCGGCAGCGCGACCATCGCGACGATCAGCAGCGCGTTGCCGAGCGCCATCCAGCGCGACACCGCCTGCGGGCCGAAGAACAACAACGAGACGATCGCGGGCAGCACGGTACCGGGGATGAACGGTGAGTGGACTCCACCGGTCAGCGCAGCCGAGCCGACCACGAAGACCTGGGCGATCACGTTCATCGCGATGAACGCGTGCTCGACGTTCGGCGCCGCGCACAGCGGGCGCGCGTTGCGCGTGAATCGCATCACCAAGCGATGGCCAACCGCGAACGCGACATAGATCGATGCGAGCGCGATGATGCGCCACGTCGGATAGCCGGCATGGGCGAGCACGCCGATGATCGCGAGCTCGACCGCGACTCCGGCGGCCAAGGTCGCTTTCATCGTCGGCTTCGACTCGTCCAAGAAATACCGATCGCGCTGCTTGCGCCACAGGGCATCGGCAAACGGTCGGAAATTCTCGGCCACCCCGCGTTCGACTGCCAACGTCGTGCCAGCCGGCTCGTCGCGTTCCATCACGTGAGTCTAGCGCTTTGCGCGCGATCGACGAAACACGACCGTCGACCGTCGCGTCGTGCTGTATGGCCGCCCGACAGATCACCCCTGAATCTCTGGGCTGCTGCACTGGAATCGTGGCACGGCGGGTGCTTTGGTCCGCCCCATGCTCGCTCGTCTTTCTTTTCTAGCCTGCGCGGTGCTCGCGGCTCCTGCGTTCGCGCAGCCCGCGGCCAAGAGCAAAGATGCCGCCGCCGCGTCGGCGCCCGATGATCTCGCTGATTTTCAGAAGGAGCTCGACGCGCTGTTCACCGCCGGCGGCCTCACCGCCGATCAAGCCGCCGCGCGTGCAGCCAACGCGTCGCCGACCGTGCGGCGCAAGATCGCCGAGGTCGAAGCCGCGATCGCTCAGGGCGAACAGGCCGAGCTCCAGCGCGTACCGCAACTCACCGCGAAGCTCGCCGCGAGCAAGCTGTCGCCGGTCGCGCCGTTCTCGGAAGCGCTTGGAACGCTCGGGACGTTCCAGATCTCGTTCATCAACCACCTCTACGACGCGCAGGCGAACTTGACGGTCCCGCTGTCGGACTACGTGCTGCGCTATCCCAAGCTCGTCGATGCGGCGCACCTCGCCGAAGCGGTCGCGAAGGTGTCTCGCCGCGACGCCGAGGTCAGCGCGGGCGAGGACGCTCGGCTCGCCTACTACGAATGGTTGCGGGCACAGCTTCAGGTCCTGATCGCGAGGCGCCAGCTGGTCAACGTGCAAGCGACGCTCGGTCAGTTCCGCGCGCTCGCCGAGGTCCAACGGTTGTCGAAAGCGGATCTCATGCGCGTCGAATCGCAGGAAGCCGAAGCCGAGCAGACGGTCGATCAGCTGACGAACCTGTCGACGTTGCGCGAAGAGCAGCTGCGGCTGATGATCGGCGCGGGCGACGACGAGAAACTCACGCTCGGCGAGGACGTTCGAGGCCAGGTGAGCGCACCCGGGCAGACCAAGCTCGACGAGCTCGTGACCCATGCGGTCGAGCATCGCCTCGATCTCAAGACGCTCAAGCTCGGCATCGAAGCGAAGGACAAGCAGACCGAGGCGGAGACCGCGAATCAGTATCCGAAGCTATCGGCGTTCGGCACGATCGAGGATGCGAACCCGAACCCGCGCATCTTCCCGCAGAGCGACACGTTCACGTTTACTTGGGTGCTCGGCGCGCAGATCTCCTGGGCGCTCGGCGACACGCTGAACTCGATGACGAACAAGAAGCGGTTGCATGCCGAGGCGAACGAGCTGCGCGCGGACCAAGAGAATCTGTTGCGCGGGACCCGGATCGAGCTGCTGACCGCACAACAGGCGGTCGCGCTCGCGGTCCATTCGCTGTCGACGACGCAGAAAGGGCTCGAGGCCGCCGACGAGAGCTATCGCGTTCGCCGCGAGTTGCTCGCTGCTGACCGGGCCACTGCGGTCGAGCTCGTCGATGCGCAGACCGACCTCACCCGCGCCCGCATCGCGGCGCTGAACGCGCGGGTCGATCTCCGCGTCGCGCTCACCCAGCTCAACCACGCGCTCGGCGACGACGCTGCTGCGTCGAAGTAGCCTGCGCCCGACACGTGTAAAGTAAGCCGACACAACCGCCGCGGCGTAACCCGGCGGGACTTCTCGGCCTCTCCGCCGCACCGGCTGGCAGGGGCCATGCATCGAAGGGCCAAGCCATGCGAGCGTTCTCAACGACTGCACTGATCATCGCCGCCGCCGTCACCGTCGGCGGTTGTAAGAAGAACGACGATACCGACGCCGGCGTGAAAAAGGCGGTGCCGGCGATCAAGGTGACGACCGCAGTCGCCGAGGTAATGCCGACGCCGAAGGTGCGCGTGCTGACCGGCACGGTCGTCGCGGATCAGCGCTCGGATGTCACCGCGGACACGCAGGGCAAAGTCGTCAACGTGTTCGTCGAGCGCGGCCAGCGCGTCAAGCAGGGCCAGCAGGCGGTGCAGCTCGACGTACGTAACGCGGCGCTGTCGGCTCGCGAAGCGCAGGCCGACCTCGCGGCGGCGCGCGCGCAGAAGGAGCTCGCCGAGCAGGAGTGCGCTCGCACGAAGCAGCTGCTCGACAAGGGCGCGATCACGCGCGACGAGTTCGACAAGCAGAACACGCAGTGTACGTCGTCGTTGCAGTCGGTCGCCGCGGCACAGGCGCGCACCGAGATGATGGCGAAGTCGGTGTCCGACGGGATCGTGCGGGCGCCGTTCGACGGCGTGATCTCTGCGAAGATGGTTTCGCCCGGCGAATGGGTACAGCCAGGCAAGGCGCTGTTCACGCTGGTCGACGACGATCCGCTGCGGGTCGAGCTGTCGGTGCCGGAAGCCGCCGTGCCCGACGTCAAGCAAGACGCCACCGTGTTCGTCACGTCGGTCGCCGACCCGGCCACGGTGTATGAAGCGAAGGTCACGCGGATCGGCGCCGAGATCGGTGCGTCTCGCTCGTTGATCGTCGAAGCGACGCTCGGCAAAGAAACCAAGCTCGTGCCCGGCATGTTCGTCGAAGCGCGGTTGAACGTCGGCGAGGTGCCGTTGCCCGTCGTTCCGAAGACCGCGGTGACCGATCAGCGTGGCAAAGGCTATCGCGCGTACCTCGTCGTCAAGGGCGAGCTCGTCGAGAAGATCGTCCAGCTCGGCGAAGCGCCGGACAAGGACCACGTGTCGATCGTTCTAGGCATCGACAAGGGCGACAAGGTGGTCAGCGCGATCACGGAAGCAGTCGTCGACGGTGCGAAAGTTCAGGAGTAAACCGTGCAGTGGCTCGCAAACGTCTGCGTCCGACGCCCGATCTTCGCCAGCGTGCTGATCTCGGTGTTCGTGGTCGTCGGCATCGTCGGTTACACCAGCCTCGGTGTCGATAAGTTCCCGAAGGTCGACTTCCCGCTCGTCACGATCGTGACGCCGTATCCCGGCGCGTCGCCGAGCGCGGTCGAGACCGACGTCACCGAAAAGGTGGAAGAAGCGGTCAACACGGTCAGCGGGCTCGACACGTTGACGTCGTCGTCGACCGAAGGCGTCTCGCTCGTGATCGCGCAGTTCGATCTCGAGATCGATCCCGACAAGGCGGCGCAGGACATCAACGAGCACCTCGCGACCGTGTTGCGCGACCTTCCGCCCGGGACGCGCCCCGAAGTGCGCAAGGCCGATCCGGACGCAGCGCCGGTCATCGTGCTCTCGGTCAAAGGCCCCAAAGGGCTCAAGAACAGCGACCTGACTCGGTTTGCCGATAAGTCGGTGAAGAGCCGGATCGAGCGGCTCGCCGGCGTCGGCCAGGTCGTGATCCTCGGCAAGCAAGATCGCCAGATCAACGTGAAGCTCGATGCGATCCGGCTCGCGGCGGCCGGCGTGTCGGCGCTCGAGGTCGAGCGCGCGATCAACGCGGGCAACGCGAACGTGCCGGGCGGCAACCTCGAGCTCGGTCCGAACAACTCGACGCTGCGCATCGAAGGGCGCGCGATCGATCCGCGCGACATCGGCAAGATCGTCGTGCGCGCGCAAGGCCAGCACCCGGTGCGGGTCAGCGACGTCGCGACGGTCGAAGACGGCGAAGAAGACGCCGACACCGCCGCCGTGCGCAACGGCGTACCGGCGATCGCGTTGTCGGTGCGCAAGCAGACCGGCACGAACACGGTCGCGGTCGTCGACTCGGTCAAGGCGGCGGTCGCCGCACTCACCAAGAGCTTGCCGCCCGAGTACTCGGTCGACGTCGTGCGCGACAACTCGATCCAGATCCGCACGTCGGCGAACCAGGTGCTGGAGCACTTGGTGATCGGCGCAGGCCTCGCCGCGCTCGTCGTGCTGCTGTTCCTCGGCAGCTTGCGCTCGACCGTGATCGCTGCGATCGCGATCCCGGTGTCGATCGTATCGACGTTCGGCTTGATGATGCTCGCGCACTTCACGCTCAACTTGATGACGTTGCTCGCGCTCGCGCTCGCGGTCGGCATCGGGATCGACGAC